>NYYB01000040.1 GCA_002685755.1 Nitrospinota bacterium | reverse complement strand
TCCCTCGTAACGCACTTTTTCGCCGCAAAGGACGGGCTGGTCGGGAAGGGAGGGTCCGTAGGCGTTGTTCGGGACATCCTCCGCGGTCAGGACGCAGGCGACGCCCTTCGCGCGGGTCGCCTTGCTGGTGTCCACATTGAGAATGCGGGCGTGAGGGCGGCCGGCGCGCACCACAGCCCCGTAAAGGACCCCCGCGGGCGAGAGGTCGTCCACGTAACGGCCCGACCCCGCCACGATTTCTTTTCCGTCTTCACGGACGTAGCTTTTTCCTAAAATATCCAACGGTTCCACGAGATTACCTCCATTGGCCTGTATCAAAGCGGTTCAGTCCAGAGACTGGAAAACCTGGAGAAGAAATCAGGGCATCATACCATGAATCAAAACCGAAATTCGCAAAATCAGCCCGGTGGGTAATAATCCAAGCCGTTGATTTTATGAGATTCATATATTCGGCCTCCGCATTTTCTTGACATCGCCCGGAGGACGTTGGAAGATAGTGTCCACACAGTTCGCAAATATATACACATAATGTGGACACTCATGAAGGGGTTTCGTCCGATGGACGCCGCAAACCGATCCGAGGGGCTCAGGCGGGGGCTGGAGATACTCGGTATCTTCAAGGAGCCCCGCCCCGAGTGGGGGGTGAGCGAGATTGCCCGTGAGATGGGCCTGCACAAGAACCAGGTCCACCGGTCTCTGAAGACGCTGGTGGACGCCGGATTTCTTCAAAGGTGCCCGAAGTCGGCCAGGTACTCGCTCGGCTTCGGCGCCTTTGAGCTGGGGGTCGAGGCGGGCAGACACATCAACCTGCTTCCCGAGGCGCGGCCCCTGCTCGAGGAGTTGGCGGTGAAACTTCAGGCGACGGTTTCCATCCGTGTGGAGCACGGGGACGATATGGTGTTAGTCGAGAATATGGAGAATCCTGGCCGGCTCAAGGTTTATTCGTTTCAGGGGAACCGGCGTTCATGGAACTTCGTGGGCTCGGGGGCGAAGGTTTTTTCGGCTTACTAGCCCTCCGAAAGGGTCGAGCGGCTATACCGGAGATTCGGATTGCCCCGCTTCACAAAAAACTCTCTCACCCGCAAAACGGATATGTTAAAAGAGATTGAAAAGATCAGGGAGCAGGGCTACGCCGTGAGCAACGGCGAGAGGTCCCCGGAGATACTCGGCGTCGCCGCGCCTGTTTTGGAAGAAAACGGCGCTCTCATCGCCGTACTCGTCGCTGCGATGCCTTCGGCGGGAATCTCGAAAAGCCGCCTGGAGGAAATCGTCCGAACGGTGGTGCGGGGCGCCGGAAAAGTTTCGAACCTTTTTAAAAAGAGGATTGGGCCGGATTCGGGCGAAAGCGATGTAAGGCGCGCCGCCAGCGGGACAGTGGTTTCCGGCGTGGATCGAGCCGGAGAGAATTCAAGCGGCCGAAGATATTGATGTGCACCCGTGTTCGGTGAGGATATTGGAACCGGATAGTTTATTCTTCATTCATCGATAGTTACCTGTTGGAGCGAGAACCATGGAACCGAAGAATCTGCTCGTCATCATGTCGGACGAGCACAGCGTCAAGGCCTCGGGCTGCTACGGCCACCCGATCGTGAAAACGCCGAATATCGACCGGCTCTCCGCGTCAGGTGCGCGGTTCACGAACGCCTACACGAACTGCCCCATCTGCACCCCCGCCCGCGCGGGTTTCGCCACAGGGCGCTTCATCCATGAGATCGGAAACTGGGACAACGCCCATCCCTATACCGGCGATGCGCCGGGGTGGGGGCGCCGCCTCCAGGCCAACGGGAATCCCGTCATTTCCATCGGAAAGCTTCACTACAGGAACGAGACCGATCCGACCGGGTTCGACCGGCAAGTTGTCCCGATGCACGCCCGGAACGGTGTGGGCAGCCTGCCGGGCTCGGTACGCGATCCACTGCCGGTGCAGAGGGCGAAAGCGCTGGCCGCTGAAATCGGTCCGGGGGAGACAAGCTACTCGAACTACGACCTCGATATCACCGAAAAAGCCTGCCATTGGATCGAAAACGAGGCCGCGAAGGAGGCGGACAAGCCCTGGATGACGTTTGTTTCGCTGGTGAGCCCGCATTTCCCCTTGAAGGCGCCCCAGGCGTTTTTCGATATGTACCCGCCGGACCGGATGCCGCTTCCCAAGGCGCACGCCGAGGACGGGCGGCCCACCCATCCCTGGATAGACGCCTTCCGCCGGTGCATCGACTCGGACGATTATTTCGACGACGAGAAGCGGCGCATCGCCATCGCCTCCTATTTCGGCCTCTGCTCGTTTCTCGACCACAACATCGGACGGCTCCTAGAGAGTTTCGAGAAGGCGGGCCTGTCGGAATCCACGCGAATCATTTATGTGTCGGACCACGGCGAGAACCTGGGCGCCCGGGGAACCTGGGGGAAGGGAACGATGTACGAGGAATCGGCCGCCATACCGCTCGTCATGTCCGGGCCCGGCGTTCCCGCCGGAAAAGAGGTGTCCACCCCCGTTTCCCTCGTTGATTTTTACCAAACGATCCTCGAGGCGGTAGGCGTCGAGCCGAACGAGCAAGACGCCGGATTGCCCGGAAGCTCGCTTTACGGCATCGCTTCGGGCCCGGCCGATCCCGGCCGCGCCGTCTTCAGCGAATACCATGCCGCCGGGGCGGAGACTGCCGCCTATATGCTTCGGCGGGATAAATTCAAGTATATCCATTATGTAAATTTCCCGCCCGAGCTTTTCGATTTAGAGGCGGACCCCGAAGAGCAAAACGATCTCGCGCCGAGCCCGGTCTACCGGGAAATTTTGGGGGAGATGGAGGCGGCCTTGAGAGAGATCGTTGACCCGGAGGGGATGGACCGGATGGCGAAGCGCGATCAGGCGGCGCTGATCGAGCGCCACGGCGGACGCGAGGCCGTGGCGACCAAATCTCCCACCGGGGCGACGCCGACTCCCGGCAATTACGCCGCCGACGGCTATTAGCCTGAAGGTTTTTTTGATTTTGTTTTAGCGGCGGATTCGCCGGTTATAATTAAAAGAGGGGGCCGGTCATGGAGTGCCCGAATTATTTCTGGCCGTGGTTTTCCGAGGAAGAGTACGAGCGGCGCTACGCCAATATCCGGAAGGGCATGGAGGAGAAGGGCCTCGACTGCCTGCTGGTCTACGGGGTGAGCCGGGGGATGGGCATGGAGCCCGGCCAGACGAACCTAGTCTATCTCACCAGCGTCGCCTCATGGAGCCAGACCTATCTCGTGTTTCCGCTCCACGAGGCGCCCACGATGTTCATCATGAGCGCGAACCAAGTCAAGAACATCCGCGACAACGGCGTCGTCAAGGATGTGCGCCCCGGCGGATCTTTCACGCGCACGGGCGGCCTCGGCGAATCGGCTGGGCCGGTGGCGGCCCGTCTCAAGGAGCTCGGTCTCGAAAAAAAGAAAATTGGCATCGTCGGCGATACGGGATGGCTGAACATCAACCTGCCACACGAGGCCCATGTCCTCATCACCGGGGCGCTTCCCGAGGCCGAGTTCGAGGTCGTTACCCGGTGGTACGAGCACTTTCGGCTGGTCAAGAGTGAGGAAGAGATCGCTCGCATGCGGCAGTCGGCGGCCATCACCGACGCCGTCTACGAGGTCATGGTGGACGCGGCCCGGCCGGGAGTTCGCCCCTGCGACCTTTATAACCTCATGGGCCGCACCGCCCTCGGGATGGACGCGAGGCTGACGCTGGGGCATGTGGGCCGGACGCCGATGAGCAACCCCGACATGGATTACCCGCACTACTATCCGCTTACGACACCGATCGAAATGGGCGACGTGGTGATGACCGAGGTGGCGGCCGGGGTCGGCGGCTACTACGGCAAGATTTGGGGGACGTTTTTCATGGGCGACCCTACCCCCGAATACGAAAAACTCTTCAACCTCGGGGTCAAGACCAGCCACGATCTCCATGCGGCCATCAAGCCCGGGGTGCGGGTCGGGGAGCTCACCTCCCTTTGCCTCGACACCATCCAGAACGCGGGTTACAAGGCCAAGACCAGCATCACCGGCTGGTCTACCTGGAACGAGCCGCCCGACGTTCGCGGCGCGGGGGACAGCGTGACCGACCCGGATTTTGTTTTTCAGAAAAATACCTGCCTTAGCGTTACGGGCTGGCCCTCGACGGAAGACGAGTCGATGGGCATCTGGCTGGGAGATGTGTGCCTCGTCACGGACGGCGGCGCGGAGAACTTTCACAAATACCCGATTCGGGAAATTCACGTCGTGAATTGAGGCCGAAGAGTCCGCCCCGCTAACCCACCCGCAAAATCTTGAAAAGTTTCAGGGCGTTGCCCGAGAGGATTTTTTCCTGATCCCCGGGCGATAGGTCCGAGATGCCGGNAGCCTCGCGCGCCGGCCTNAGGTCTCCCATGTCCCAGGGGGCGTCGGTGCCGTAGAGAATCCGGTCNGCGCCGAGGGNTTTCACGGCGAANTCCAGACAGTCGGCGTTGTGNATAACGGTGTCGTAGNAAAATTTCCCCAGATATTCGTCGGGTGANTTGGCGCCCTTCGCCTTCGGCTCCTCNCGCACTTCCCAGCCATGCTCCCAGCGGCCCCTGATCCAGGGGGTGAAGCCGCCCAGGTGGGCGAGGATGATTTTAATGTCCGGAAACCGATCGAGGACCCCGCCGAACATCAGACAGGCGGCGGCGATGGTGGTGTCGAGCGGGTTCGAGATGAGGTTGGGGAGATAGTAGTCCTTCATCCGGTTTTCCCGGCCGATAATGTCGCCCGGATGGATCAGGATTGGAACGTCGAGCGAAACCACCTTGTCCCAGAACACGTCCAGCGCCGGGTCGTCGAGATTTCGCCCCCGGACGTTCGTGCCGATTTTGACGCCCTTGTGGCTGCGTTTCACAGCGCGCTCGATCTCCCTGGCTGCGGCGTGTGGGTCCTGCAGGGGGACGGCGGCGATGCAGCTGAACTTGCCGGGATATTTCTCGGCGAGGGCGGCGAGGCCGTCGTTCATCGAGGAAGCGATTTCGGCCGCCATCCCGGCCTCAAGGAGATAGAAGGTCATGTAGGTGATCGCCGAGAGAACTTGGTGGTCGATGCCCATCGCTTTCATGTCCGAGAGGCGCAGTTCGGGGTCGATCGCCTCCCTCGGTATGCGGTTCTGGGACCGGATAACCTGGTTGGAGATTTCGTCCTCCCGGACGAGGGTCTCCCATTTTTCGACCTGCTCGATGCGCAGGGTGGGGGCGTAGCGGCCGTCGCGTAGCTCTTTCATGATTCCTTCGGGGACGATGTGAGCGTGGTGATCGATGATCAAGGCGATTCCTTTCTAGCGTCCGGAAGCGGGAGGCGATTGTTATGCGGGGGGCCAGATTCGCTTCCCGAGGGTGGGCGAGCCCGGCGCGTGGACGAGGCTCTTCACGGCGTTGCGAGACCTTTCAATCGTTTCGGTGATGAAATTTTCCTTGAGCGACTCCAGCGAGATCCATTCGTACATGATCGCGTGCTTGGCCCAGCCCGCGACGGAAACCAGGTTGCGCGCGCCGACGCAGCCCGCCATTTCCTTCAGGCGGGGCATCCGAACCTGGGCGTACCAGGAGCCGAGTTCGTCCTCGTTTTCGCGGGCGTTGATGTTGAACGAGCCCACCTGGATGGCGGGGCCGGGGGTGATGCCCGGCGAGCGGGTGGCGGCCTCGTAGCCGTCGATCCGGTTGTGCTCCATGAAGATACAGAAGCGCTCTCCCCCTCGCCGCCCGGTCATCTCCCGCTCCTCGGCGCCCCATTCCTCGGCGAGCTGGGCCGGGCTGGGGTCGAGGAAGGTGGTCGGAAGCTCCGCCCCGAAAAGGAGAAGATAGCCGTTTCCAGCGGGGACGCCGGGGTCGCCGGTGTGGGTCAGGACACGGCTCTTGTGGTCTTCGCGCGCCTCGTCCCAGACGTTCTCGACGTGGGCCGCCCAAAGATAGCCGGGCCGCTCGAGGGCCTTGGGGAGATGAATCTCGTGGAGCCAGGAGAGGTAATCTTCCTTGCCGTCAGCGGGGAGATCGTACCAGGTTGCCCAAATGCCTCGATCCATCGTTGGCCTCCTTCATGAAATCCGGATTTCAGGGGCCTATATTTAATTAGGTTCCCGATGCGCGCCGGCGTGGCAGCCGGATAAATCCCTTGAAACCGTGTTGCGTTTTTCGGCGTCCGACCGGAGAGGGTCGAGGGAAAACGCCTTCGCCCGGAGTGTTTCTGGTTGGCCTCTTATCCTTTATGATGACGGTATAAGAAGATCCCGATGAATTAATGAGGACCCGAGGCCTTGTACACAGCGACCGATGGAATCACGCTTCCCTCAACCATCACCGGCTCGTTGCCGCGCCCCGGCTGGTTCACCGGAAACCTCGCCGGCCGCCCGTTTCGGGCGGCGATGGTGGACCGGACCTTCCGCGAGCAGTACCTCGATGCGGTTTCGGCCTTCATCCGCGATCAGGAGCGCGCGGGCATCGATATCGTCACCGACGGCGACGCGCGGTTCGACAACGACGAGGGCGGGCGCTCCTGGATCAGCTACGTGATGGAGCGCCTCGACGGCGTATCCGACTACCATTCCATCCAATATAAATATCCGCAAAGGAACACTCAAGCGATGGGCAGCATTCTCTTCGAGGTCCATAACTCGAGGATGCTTCCCATCGTGACGGGAAAGATAGGCCCCGGCCACATCGAGCTCCCACAACTCTGGCGCTGCGCCCAGCAGATGACGGCGAAGCCGGTCAAAATCGGGATAGCGAGCCCGGAGCAGATCGGAAGAATGCTCCCCAACGTTCACTACGAGGATCGAAAAGAGCTCGTCGCCGAGTTGTCCGACATCATGAATGCGGAGTTTCACCGGCTCGCCGACGCGGGCGCCGCCGTATTCCAGGTCGAGGAGCCCTGGACCCACCGGTTGGACTACAATGCCCCCGGCTCCGAGGTCGCCGCGGAGGAGAGCGTCGCGCTATTCAACCGGAGCGTACGGGGCCTGCGCGGTAAACTCGTGCTTTGGTGCCACACGAGCTGGGGAAACCCCGCCCAGCAGATCGGAGGCGGCTCCGGGAACGGCTATGGCCCGGCCCTAGGGTACATGAACGAGTTGTACGTGGACGTTCTCACCTTCGAGTGCGCGAGCACGGGAGGGGCCGATCTCGGAGAGATCGCCGGGAAAATCACGAAACCCAAGATCGGAATCGGCGCCGTTGACTCCCGTACGCTTCAGGTGGAGCGGCCCGAGGAGGTGGCCGCCCTGATTCGCAGAGGGCTTGATGTGATTCCCGCCGATCGCCTGTGCATAACGACCGACAGCGGCTTTGGCCGCGAGGGGATGGGCCGGAAACACGCTTTTTATAAGATGACCGCCCTCGTCCGGGGGGCGAACATCGTCCGCCGGGAGCTGGGGGCTCCCGAAGCCTATGTATCGGCGGCGGACGCCCGTTTCGCCATCGTGAACGGTGAGTGAGGCGCCGCCGCGCCGCTGTTTTCTCCCCCTTTTGGGCTCCCGCTGTTCATCTTTTTTGAAAGGAAGTTTTATGGCCAAGGTACTGAGCGTGAAAAATATTCCCACCGAATTGAAGTACGAGCCGGGTTTCGAACTTAAATTCGGAATCACCGACGAGACCACCGGCATCGAGACCGCCACCCTCGCCAGGACCCACTTTCCCGCCGGAAGCAAGAGCAAGCGCCACTACCATACCGAGGGGGATCTCATCTGGTACTGCATATCGGGGACGGCTGTTTGGTATATCGGGGAGGAGCAGGAGGAGATGGTGACCGAACCGGGAGATTTTATGTTCATCCCGAGAAACGAGATCCACTGCACCGCCGTACCGAGCCAGACGGAGCCCGTCGAGGGGGTCGGCGGATACGGGGGTTGCTCGAACCCCTACAAGAGCGGAAAGGTTTTCGTTGATTAGCCCCGGCGTGGGTTAGCTCCAGCGTGGATTAGCCCCGGCGCACCGAAGTTTCTGAAAATTCAGCCGGGGGAGGGGTCTCTTGCGGCGGATTAGTTCCGGAGGGCGTTCTCCCACCGGCCGCTCGGCAGGCGGCAGGCGGTGTCGATCCCGCGCCGGGTATAGATTCCGGCCCGGAGGGTTTGTTCGTACTCCCGGCAGAACTGCCCGATCGCGTTCTTGAAAGCGGGTTTCGCCACCACCGCGCCCCTGATTCCCGTCCGGGGATTCGACCATTTCACCTGGGTCCATGACCGCACTTTTTCGAGCGCATATTGCGTGTTTTCGGAGAGAAGGAAGCGGTCGCTGTCTTCCAAGTAAATCGACGGCGAATGGCTGTAGCCGCCGTAATGGTGGGAATCGGGGTAGTGATCGTGGGAGTGATGGCGGTGTCCGAGCAGATAGGGGCTCAGGAGGAGAAAATGTAAGCCGATGCCAAAGCGGTGCCTTCGCCTGGCTTCGGCCTCGCCGCCATGAAAAATGACGGAAAACGCCGCCGCGAGGGCCGCCACAACCAGGATTTTCCTTGTCGCCCCGAGTCCACTCATTTGGTTGGACCCCGTAACGAATTCACCGGGAAGTCTTGCACTCCAGCCTGTACATAGATTAACAAAAAAACGGGAAATTTGGCAGGGAATGATATCGCTAAAAAGATGAAATGGCGAGGCGGGGGGCTTCCGGTGAGAGCCGAGAGGCCTAGAACTCCTCTTCTTCTTCAGATTCGGGGAATGCCTCATCCATCGCACTCAAAAAACTGCTTTTCTGATCATCGGGGACATTGAGGGAAAATCCCATGTTCCAGGTGGGCGGGTCGTTGCCGTTCTCCGACCGCCATGCCAAACTCGCCTGGCAGCCCATGAAAAACTTTCCGCTAACCTCGATTGAGCACTCAATCTTCTCGCCCACATTGAACAATCGCGGGGATTCCACCATGAAACCGCCGACGCTGACGTCCCGGGGCGAGAGGAGAACATCCGAGATGGGCGAGGCTCCGCGAGGCGAACGAACACTTCAAGATTCCGAAAAAACCCGAGCCCGAGCCGGAAGTCTAGCCCGGGAAGAGGCCGTCCGCCGGAGGTCTCCATCCCCTCGGCGGCTTGCCGGTGATTTGCCCACCAGTGTAATCTGATTACATCGAAATCGAGTTTGACGGGCATTCCAGCGGCCCCATCGGCCGCACCGGGGGGCTGTCCGCAAATCCCGAAATGCGGCGTCAGTGCGCCCCGCCCCTATTCCCTTGGAGGTTCGATCAACTCGATCATGGCGCCAACGGAGCCCAGGTCGAATGCAACTCGGTTGCCGGGGTCGCCCGTGAAAAAGGGTTGGGCGAGTTCGCCGCCCTCCTCCCCGATTCGTTCGAGTAGTTCGTCGAGATCATCGACGATGAACCCGATGTGGTGGATGCCGAGGGGTCTGCTTTCCCCGGGCGCGGCGAAGAAAATGATAGTAATCAGGCGAATTTCTTAACCGGAATTTTTTCATTCCAGATCATAACGAGGAGACGGAACGATGGCGGAGCGAGTGGGAATTGCCGGAATCGGTCTCATGGGGTCGGCTCTTTCGGCGCATCTCATAGAGGCGGGTTTCGAGGTCCAGGGGTTTGATGTGGACGGAAAACGGGTGGACGAGTTCGCAGAGCGTGGCGGCATCCCCGTGGATTCGCCGGCGGCGGCGGCCAAGGGCTCGCGCTGGATGGTCACCTCGCTCCCCACGAGCGACATCGTGCGCGAGGTGGTGTTCGGGGAGGGCGGCATCGTGGAGACGGCGGAGGAGGGAATGATCCTCGCGGACGCGACGACCTCGCGGCCCGAGGATTCCGAGCGGCTCGGGGCCGAGCTCGCCGAGCGAGGGATCCGGTTTCTCGACGCCGCCGTGAGCGGCACCAGCGTCATGGCCTGGGAGAAGGACCTCATCATTATCGCCGGCGGCGAGAAGGAGGATTTCGACGCCTGCCGCCCCTATTTCAAAGCCATAAGCCGCGCGGCCTACCACATGGGCCCCGTCGGCTCGGGTGCGGTGAGTAAGCTCATCATCAACCTCATCCTCGCCGGAAACCGCCTCGCGCTGGCCGAGGGGCTGACGCTCGGGACTAAAGCGGGGATGGAGATGAACAACCTGCTCACCGTGCTTCAGGACGCCGCCTGCAGCTCGAAGACGATGATCGACAAGGGCCCCAAGATGGTCAACGCCGAGTATTCGCCCGAGGGGCTGGTGCGCATTTCGCTTAAGGACTCGCGTCTCATGCTCGAGCAAGGCCAGCGCTTCGGCTCGCCGATGATGCTGACGAGCGTGTGGTCCCAGGTGGCTCAAGCCGCCTATAACCAGGGGCTCGCGGAAAAGGACTCGGTCGCTTTCTACGAGGTGCTTCGCGGAATGGCGGGCCTGGAGAAGCGGATCGATTAATAGGAGGGGCCGGTGAGCGATTCTGTGATCGGTTTCGAAGGGCAGAGCGTCACTGTCACGGGGGGAGCGACTGGGATCGGTGAGTCGTGCGCCCATCTGTTCGCCGGGCGGGCCGCACCGGGCGCCTCGATGTCCTGGTTCACAGCGCCGGGGGCTTTCCGCGCTACATCAGTCTCATCGATATGCCGGTCGAGGATTGGGACGACGTT
>NYYB01000039.1 GCA_002685755.1 Nitrospinota bacterium | reverse complement strand
CGAATGAAAAAGCGCCCATATCCCCGCCCGGGCCAGGAATTAGAGCATAAACCGGCCGGTGAAATACGGAAAATGGATTCGCGCGCCAGAAGGGGGCCGCTGCCGACCAATTACGACAGGGATAATCCGGCGGGCTCCTCGGGAACGAGAAGCCGCTCGACAGGCTCGCCGTGGCCCAGATGGGAGTCCACTATCTCCTCGACATCCTCGACCCGCACCCCCGAGTACCAGATATTGTCCGGCATGACGCAAACGATGGGCCCATCCGCGCAAAGGTCGAGACAGCTCGATTCGAGAACGCGGGCCTTCTCCTTCAATTCTTTTTCGTCAACCAGTTGCTTGAACCGATCGTACACATTAACCGAGCCGCACCGGGCGCAACTTCCCTTGGGGTGGCCTTCCTCCCGCTCGTTGGTGCAAACCATCAGATAGCGTTTTTTCGTGTGCATCCAATTGCCTCCTTCGAAGAGTTCATGGTAATGTTATAAGGTCTCTCGGTCTCCTTTGGTTCCTGGAAGTTACCATCCGGGACGGCGCCCATCAAACCGCCAAAATTAGAGGATCAGATCCATGCGCCGCGACCTGCTCAAACAGTGCTAGAATCGGGAAACATATTCAGCTGCTCTACTTACCAGCAATGAGGACCACCCCATGCCGGCCGAAGAACACGAAGAGCGCCCGAGGGAAGATCGCTCGCGGAAAGATAACCGGACACCCCCTCCTCCCGAGCGGGTCATTTTTTATCCCACCTGCCTGGTGGACAGCTATTTTCCCGGCGTGGGGGAGGCGGCCGTTCACCTCATCGAGCGCACGGGCACGGAGGTCGTCGTCCCCGCGGGCCTAACCTGCTGCGCCGTGCCGCACTTCAACAACGGCTACCGGACGGAGGCCCGCAAAACGCTCGAGGCGCAAATGGACATTCTCGCCGGAGAAGACCCGATTATCGTTCCCTCGGGCTCGTGCGGCTGGATGCTCCATAGCGTCCTCCCCACTCTTTTTCCCGGCGACCCTTGGCGGCGCGGCCGGGCCGAGCAAATTTCCGGCCGCGTTTACGAGCTTTCCCAGTATCTCGTCCGCTTCACCGGGACCGGCGGCGAGCCACGCCTGCCGGGCTGCACCGTCTACCACGATTCGTGCCACCTCCTGCGCGGGCTGGGGGAGCGGGAGGTCCCGCGCCGCCTTCTCGAGGACGCCTGCGAGCGCCGGGAGGAGATGGCGAGGGCGGACCGGTGCTGCGGATTCGGCGGAAGTTTCGCCGTGAAATATCCCGACGTTTCCTGCGCTATGCTCGATGAGAAAATCAGGTCGGCCGAGAAGGCGGGAGCCGACTGGATAGTGGCGGCCGACGCCGGATGCATGCTCCAGATCGGGTGTGGGCTCGCGCGGCGAGGATCCGGAATCAAGCTTCTTCATTTGGCCCAAGCGCTCGCCGGGCCGGGCGCCCCCGGCTGGCCCGGCGGTACCACCACGGGCGGCGCGCTATGAAATCCCCCTTTAACCGCCGGGCCGCCTCCGCCCTCGCGGACCCTGGTCTCCAGGAGGCGCTCCAAGTCGCCACCTCCAGATTCGGCGACCTGAGAAAGCAGGCTTTCGATTCCTCGGCCGCCCCCCTCGCCCTCCGCGCCCGAGCCCGGGAGATTCGCCGCCGCACATTCGAAGATCTCAACCTTCACCTCGACACCCTTTTCTCAAACCTCTCCCGCCTCGGGGTCCATGTTCACTCCGCCGCCGACGCCAGCGAGGCCGACAAAATCATCCTCGGAATCGCACGCCGCCGCGGCGTCAAAACCGTGGTCAAGAGCAAGTCCATGGCGTCAGAGGAAATTCATCTTAACGCGGCCCTCGAGGCCGCCGGAATCACCCCGTTCGAGACCGATCTGGGCGAGTGGATTCTCCAGCTCGCGGGCGAGGTGCCCAGCCACCTCGTCGCCCCCGCGCTCCACAAAACCCGGGAGCAGGTGGCAAGGCTCTTCGCCGAGAAGGTAGACCCGCATATCGGGGACGACCCCCGCGACCTCACCGCGGCCGCCCGGAGGCAACTCAGGAAGGAATTCCTCCGCGCCGATATGGGGGTGAGCGGCGTTAATTTCGCCATCGCCGAGACGGGAACCCTCTGCCTCGTCACAAACGAGGGGAATGCCCGCCTCGTCACGACGCTCCCCAAGGTCCACGTCGCCATCATGGGCATAGAGAAAGTGGTTCCCACCCTCGCCGAGGCGCTCACCCTCCTCGCCGTCCTCCCCCGCAGCGCGACCGGCGAGAAGCTGACCAGTTATTTCACGATGCTGACGGGTCCTCGAAAGAAGGCCGAGGCGGACGGCCCCGAGGAGATGCATCTCGTCGTCCTCGACAACGGCCGCTCACGGCATCTCGGCGGGCCGTTTCACGAGGCCTTCTATTGCATCCGCTGCGGGTCCTGCCAGAACGCCTGCCCGGTATTCCAGAGCGTGGGGGGCCACGCCTACGATTCCGTCTACGGCGGGCCCATCGGCTCGATACTCAGCCCGATGCTGCGCGGGCTTGAGACCTCGGGAGAGCTTTCCGCCGCCTCGAGTCTCTGCGGGGCCTGCCAGGAGGCCTGTCCCGTCTTCGTCGATATTCCGCGAATGCTGATCGAAATGCGCGAAGCCCGCGTCGCCCAGCGCGCCACACCCATGCCCGAGCGCGCGGCCTTTCGCCTCGCCGCCTGGGCCATGCGCACCCCCTTCGTTTGGGATCTGGGGGTGAAGCTCCTTCCGCGCCTCCTCGGGCCGCTGGTAAAACGCATAAAGGCAAGATGGCTCCCGAATCCAGCGGGGGCCTGGCTAAAGGGGCGCGATTTTCCCCCAGCCCCGCCGAAAAGCTTCAGGAGCATATGGAAGGAGCGCCAACGAGACACGAAACGGCCAGCCTCCCACGCCGCGGATCGCCCAGCCGAAACACACGGCGGGAAGTCCGTCGATCGCGCCCGCCGTCTCCTCTCGATTTCGAAGGGAATCTCCCACGCCCCAGCCACCCCGACTCCCGGTCCGTTGCCCGAGGTGGAGGTGCCGGACCCGGCGGCGAGATTCTGCGAGGAATTCGAGGCCGCCGGCGGCCGGGCCCACCGGCCGGAATCAATGGAGGCGGCAAGGGGGATCGTTCTCGAACTCTTCCGGTGCTTTTCGGACCGTCCCGCGGTGATGAGCGAGGGGCTTCCGCTCGCTGCCGCCAACTGGCTCCGGGAAGATGGCGCCGAAATCCTTCCTCTTTCTCAGGCGGGAGATGACTGCCGTGGGGAGATCTCCAAAGCGGGCCTGGGGATCACCGGCTGCGACTGGGCGATCGCCGAGACGGGAACCGTCATTCTCACGAGCGGGCCCCGCCGGCCGCGCCTCTACTCTTTATTGCCGGAGGTGCATCTCGTCCTCGTCCCCGAGGAAAGGATCGTCCCCCATCTCTCCGCCGCCTCCCCGCTCATCCGGGATGCGCTGACGGGCAGCGGCGAGTCGCCCAGCTGCGTGAGCCTAATCACCGGCCCCAGCCGCTCGGCCGACATCGGCCTCACCCTTGTCACCGGCGTCCACGGGCCCTGTGAGATACACGCGATCCTTGTGCCCGAAAAGCTGAACCTCTCCCCCGGGCTCGTCGCGGAGGAAACCTCTCCCTTCTCCCTCGAGGAAGAATAATCGCCCGTGCGGCGCCGGCCGATGGACTTGCCGAAATCAAACTTAAACTCAAACCGAAAAAAGCCCCCGGACCATTTTTCCGATCCGGGGGCTTTTGCACCGTTGCGCTGACCTGCAGGGCCGCTGGCCTGCGAGGCGGCGCTCCTAGATGTCGTAGTAGAGCTCGAACTCGTGGGGATGCGGGCGAAGCCGCACGGCGTCCACCTCGACCTCGCGCTTGTATTCGATCCAGTTCTCGATCATATCCTTCGAGAAGACGTCTCCCTTGAGGAGGAAGTCGTGGTCCGCCTCGAGGGCGTCGAGCGCCTCGGGGAGGCTCCCCGGCGTCTGCATCACGCCAGCTTTCTCCTCGGGAGCGAGATCGTAGAGGTCCTTATCGACCGGATCGGGCGGCAGGGTCTTGCTCTGGACACCGTCGAGACCCGCCATGAGCATGGCCGAAAACGCGAGGTAGGGGTTGCAGGAGGGGTCCGGGCAACGAAATTCGACCCGCTTGGCCTTTTCACTGTGCGAGTACATCGGGATGCGCACGCAGGCGCTCCGGTTCCGGCACGAGTAGATGAGGTTGATCGGGGCCTCGTAGCCCGGAACGAGCCGGCGGTAGCTGTTCGTCGTCGGGTTGGTGAGAGCCAGGAGCGCCGGGGCGTGCTTGAGCAGGCCTCCGATGTAATAAAGCGCCGTCTGACTCAGGTCGCCGTAGGTACCCGCCTGGAAGAACTGGTTCTTTCCCTTCTTCCAGATGCTCTGGTGGGTGTGCATCCCCGTGCCGTTGTCCATGAAGATGGGCTTGGGCATGAAGGTGGCCGTCTTGCCGTGGCGGTGGGCGACGTTTTTAACGACGTATTTGTACTTCATCAACTTATCCGCCGTGATGAGGAGCTTGTCGAAACGGATATCGATTTCGCCCTGCCCGGCGCTGCCCACCTCGTGGTGGTGAACCTCGGTTTCAACTCCCATGTCCAGCATCGTCAGCATCATCTCGGAGCGAATGTCCTGGAAGGTATCCGACGGGGGCGTCGGAAAGTATCCCTCCTTGTAGCGCAGTTTGTGGCCCAGGTTGGGGCCCTCGTCGGAGCCCGTGTTCCACGCCGCCTCGACCGAATCCACCTCGTAGAAGGCGTGATTCTCGGCCTGGTTGAAGCGTACATCGTCGAAAACGAAAAACTCCGCCTCGGGGCCGAAGTAGGCGACGTCGCCGACTCCGGTCGTGTTGAGATAGCGCTCGGCCTTCATGGCGATGTAGCGCGGATCGCGCCCGTAGAGCTCTAGCGTGACCGGATCCTTGATGCCGCAAATCAACACCAGCGTCGGAATTTCCAGGAAGGGATCGATGAACGCCGTGTCCGGGTCCGGCATCAGGAGCATGTCGCTCTCGTCGATGCTCTGGAAACCCCGGATGCTCGATCCGTCGAAGCCGACGCCTTCCGCGAAGGTCTCCGGCTCCAAAGTCCCGATCGGGGATGAAAAATGCTGCCACATGCCGGGCATGTCGGTGAAGCGGTAGTCCACGATCTTGGCTCCGCTGTCCTTGGCCAGTTTGAGAACCTTGGAGACGGAGCTTCCGCCTCCTCCTTTCGAAGAAGCCTTTTTCGATCTCGTCGCCATTGATTCAACCCCTCTCGATAAAGGAACACAAAAGTGTCCGCTAAAAAAATTCACAAGAACCGGCTTCGGGGAAATCGGACCCCTCCGGCTCTTAAAAAGACGCTGCTTGCTCGGTTACTTCCTCGGCGAGCTCATGGGTCAGAATCTTGCACAACTCCCCGAGCCTTTCCTTGTCCTCGATCTTCCGCCCATCGGAGTCCGTCACGTAAAATACATCGACGGCCCGGAGGCCCTCGGTTGAAATCTTCGCCCTCGATATGGATACGTCCTCCTCCGCCAAGCGCCCCGAAATCTGCGCCAGAAGCCCGTGGCGGTCGGCGGTGATGACTTCGATTACCGTGTCGTCGTCGCTCGCCGTCAGGTCGTATTCCACCAGCGTGGGAATCTCGAAATGCACCTTTGGTTTCGGATGGCGTATCGTCTTGTTCTTCTCCATCAATTCTTCGATGGCGATTTTACCCGATAGAAGTTCCTCGAGGAATTTCTCGACTTTTTTCCACAAGGCGTTGTCGGTGACGGCCTTCCCCTCCGAGTCGACCACGATAAAGGAATCCACCACCAAACCCCCGGAGTCCGTATAGGCCTTCGCCTCGAGGATCTTGATATGAAAAGAAGCGAGCGTCGTGGCGATGATGCCGAACAGGCCGAGCCGGTCGGGGCACACCAGCGTCAGGAGCGTGTTGCCCAGCCGCCGCCGATGGGTCACATCCATCACAAAAAACCTGTCCTCTCCCAGTTTCTCGCTCATTTCGATCTGGTGGAGGATATCCTGCGGCGCGGTTCCGAGCCGGTAGCGCTCGGGCATTCTCTCCAAATGCTCGAGGATCAGCGAAGTCCCCACTTTACTCACCGCCGCCCGCGCCTCGAGGCACACCTGGTTTCCGATATCATCGAGACGCTTTTTCCGGGAGACGGCCTCGCCCGACTCCATGACGCGCAGCGTGCGCCGGTACAGCTCGAACAAGAGCGTGCCGCGCCATTCGTTCCAGATTCCCGGAGCCACGGCGTTGATATCCCCGTAGCTTAGCAAATAAAGCATCTTGAGTTGCTCCACGGTCTCCATTTTTTCGGCAAACCGCTCGATCTGGGCCGGATCATCGATGTCTCGCCGCTCCGAGATATGCGACATCTCCATATGGTTGGCGACCAGAAATTCCAACACCCTGCCCTCGTCGGCTGGAAGACCCAGCCGCACCGTGACGCCCGGAAGGGCGGCCGCGCTACGGTGATCGTGGCGGCCCCCCCGCGCCTTGCCAATGTCGTGGAACAACATCGCCAGGCGGAGTATGTGGCCCCGCTCCATTTCTCTGTGCATATGGGCCAGTTCCTGAAGGGGCATTTCCTTTGTATAGGCCAATTCGTCCAAAAACTGGACCGCGAGGAGGGTGTGCTCGTCCACCGTATAACGGTGGTAGTGGTCGAGTTGAACGAAACAGGTGAGTTCGCCGAACTCGGGGATATAGCGGCCCAGGACACCGAGGCCATGCATCTCCTGAAGCGTACGGGCGACGCCGGCCTTCCCCTCTAGAATCCGGAAAAAACAGTCCTTCACCTCGGGTGAGGAGCGTAAATCGTCGTCCACGGTGTCCAGATGGGTCCGAACGAAATTCCGAATCTCCGCCGAAAGACCGCAACTAAAACGGTAGTGAAGCTCGAAAATACGCATCAACCCCCCGGGGTGGTCCAGAATCTCGGCCTCCGGCCCATCGGTCACTAAAGAGTGATAATCCCGGAGCGCCAGCCCGCCCCCGAGTTTTTCTATCCGCGGCCGGCGTTTGGCCCAACCCCTCCTTTTCAGGACTTCCTCGAGACTCTCGAAGAAGTCCTGGCAAAATCGATGCATCGTTCGGGCCCGCATGAAATAGTCCCGCATCAGCGCCTCGCTCGCCATGGCGTTTTCACTGTCACCGTAGCCAAGCACGGGAGCGACATCCACTTGGGCCTGAAAGGTCAACATATCGTTTTTCGACCCCGATTGGTTGTGAAGCTGCGTCCTGATGCGAAGCAGAAAATCATAAGCTTCGCGGGCCCGGGCGCAATCCACTTCGGGAACCCACCCCTTTTGTGCGATTCCCTTGAGATTTTCCGCACCGTAGGCTCGCGCAAGCCAGAGGACGGCATGCATATCCCGAAGCCCGCCGGCGCTCTCCTTGATGTTGGGCTCCTGTACGTAGACCGATGGATCCCACGATCGGTAACGTTCACCTAGTTCCCGAAGTCTCCGCCTTAGGTGAGAGCTCTTGCTCACACGCTTGAGGTAGGAATCGAACCGCTTGTTAAACTCCGCGAACACCATTTTATCGCCCGCGATCAAGCGGTTTTCGAGCATGGAAGTTTCGCTCTGATAGTCCTCGCGTGCGATCCGAAGACACTCGGTGATGGTCCGCGCGCTGTGACCGATATCGAGACCGGCGTCCCACAGCAGATAAAGAATCACCCGCACGAGACGGCTATCCCCGGAGGACCGCTTCGGAAAGACAAACATCAGATCGATGTCCGAACCCGGTGAAAGCTCCCCCCGGCCGTAACCGCCGATGGCCACCATAGCGCACGTGAAATCGGCTCCCGACGCACCGGCCTCGCTATCGAGGTCGCTGACCCCGTGTCCCCATATCTGACTGAGAAGGGCGTCTATGAAAACGGCTCTTGCCCCGCAGAGTTCGCTTCCGCCCGCGCCTTCTAAATGGGCGTCGGCGAGAAGCTGGCTCCCACGGGCGAAGGATTCCTTGATATGGCGCAGAAACGCCTCCCGCTCCCAGCGGCTAGCCGCAGGAACAGCCTCTAGTAGTTCTGTATTCAGTTCGAATAGAAGACGAAGGGACTGAGCCATGAGATGAAGCGCTTAAATCGCCTCGTCGCCGCGCTCTCCGGTGCGAATGCGAATGCATTCCTCGACTTTTTGGACGAAGATTTTTCCGTCACCAATCTTGTCGGTCTTGGCCGCTTTTGTTACCGCGTCAACGATACTGTCCACCTTGGAATCCTCGGCCAGGATCTCAAGCTTGATCTTCGGGAGAAAATCGACCACATATTCGCTTCCCCGGTATAGCTCGGTGTGGCCTTTTTGCCTGCCGAAACCCTTGACCTCGGTCACAGTCATCCCCGCGACACCGACAGCGCCGAGCGCTTCTTTCACTTCATCCATCTTAAACGGCTTAACAATGGCAACTATCAATTGCATGGCAAAGTCTCCACCCCGCAAGAATCGTCGGGAATCATAGGAATTCCCCGAAATATAACACGCCTCGAAAAGAGGTCAAACAAGCCGCTAGCGCTTCAATCGCCGAACCAACCATTATTCAGATTATTACATTTGATATGTTTCGGCGATGTTTCGTGGTTGTTACTTGGCCATTAAATCCTGGGAGACCGTGCGGGAGGCGGATTCAAATCCCCTAATATCCCTAATTACAACGAGAATTCCGATTCGGCCGGGCCGCCATGGGCTACGTTTTNCNTCGCCCCCGGGACTTGATTCCNGGGGGTGAATCGCCTAGACTCGCCCGCTCGTGGGGCTGAAACGGCGGCCTCAGGGGAGTTCAGTCANTCCTTGCGACGAGGGACAAGAAAAATGGAGTGCACGCTGCTCGAGAGACCCGTTGAATGTCATTTCGCCCAGCGGGGAGACAATGGCTCCAATCACTGTGGCTACAACGGGACAAGCTGTTTACCCGTTGTGGAAGAGTGCCTTAGCGGCGACGAAGAGAAGCCCTGCTCCTACATCCAGGAACTTCCCAAAGGGAAATACTGCACCAAGTTCCCCAACCCGGAAAACCGCTGGGCACGGGGACGCTGCCCCTTGGCTACCCACATCAAAATGGACTTCGCCGCTCCCCTCGAGAAGAAACTGAACCCGCTCAAGGCGTCCAAGCGGGCCGCCCGCGGAGGCTGATTCCCCGCCTCCCTGCAATTCCGAGATTCAAACCTCCCCCTTCGTTCGGCCTGGGCCGGCGGAGGGGGATTTTTTCATCCCCAGCACTTCTCCTCTCCTCAAAAAAAACACCGGAAAAATTCCGGCGCCCCTTAAATCCAACATCCGCCCCGTGCCCCAGCGGGGTTACCGTGCCTCGGCGGGGTTACCGTGCTCCGGCGGAGTTCACGAGCCCTGACAGGAACTTGTTCATCCCCGCCCCGGCAGAGACCCTCCCGCCTCTCTACAACATGACGAGCGCTGCCGCCCCGGCGCAGATGAACTGAAAATCCACCGCGGCCTCGGTCAAGCCACTGTGTCCGATGATTTGATGTTTATAAAGCCACACACCCAGAGCCGCGAAGGCCACCGGGATCAACATCGCCAGCCCGATTCCCGGAGCGATCCACTCGTTCGCGACACCGGAGACCAACATGACCGACATGGCCGAGCAAACAGTGTTCAGAAGAACCTCCGTCCTGCCCTTTCCGAAAACAATGGGTAGCGTCCGCTTGCCCACGATTCGATCCCCCTGGATATCGCGCAACTCGATGATCCCCGATCGAAGAAGCGTCATTCCGAAAGCGAAGATCAGGGCGATGGGCCAGGCGCTGCCAACGTTTTCAGGTTGGGCGAGCGCCGGAATCCCCGCGAGCGAAGTAGTCCATCCCACCGTGACGACAAGGGTCTTCGAGGCGGGAAAATCCATCACCCGCCCCATCTTGAGCGCCCGTGGCTCCATCCGAAGGCTATAGAATCCACCCAGGGCAATTCCGGACAGCATTACCGCCGTCACCGAGGGAGAGAGAGTCAAACTCAATCCCAGGGAAAGAAACCCCGCCACTCCGCTCGCCGCCAAGAGGGTTCCCCGGTGTTTGGCGTAGAACTGCGCGCGGTTGGGCTCGTTAAACCGGTCCGCCTCGAAACCCGTGCACCGGTTCATCGTGTGCATCGAGAACAGGTACAAAGCGGCCACGGACACCGAAGCCGCGCTGATGGAGAAATTTCCCAGCGCCGAGGTGGCGATGGCAGCCATCGAGGCAGTGACGAGCAGAAGCGCGTTAGAGCGGGAGAGGATCTTCAGGCCCTGCGCCAATTTGTCGGGGAGGCGTTCCTCCTCGTCGGGAATCGACTCCAGGCGGTTCACTACCCGGCGAATCATCCAATCGGGTGTGGATGCACCCGCCGTAACGCCGACGTTCTTGAATTTTCGGACATAATCGGGGTCGATCTCGTCCTCGGTTTCGATCAAGAGGGCGGTCGTGCCCTTCTCCTTGGCCACCTCGGCGAGGCGGGTTGTGTTCCCGCTGTTTCGCCCTCCGACAATGATCATCAAATCGACGCCGGGGGCGATTCGCCGCACTTCCTCCTGGCGCACCTCGGTCGCATCGCAGATGGTGTTGAACATTTGCGCCTTCGGGTAGCGGGCCTTGATGGTTTTGATGACGTCGCCCCAATCGCCCATGTTGATCGTGGTCTGCGCCACGACGATCACATCATCGACCCCTTTGGGTATTTTTTCGAGATCCTCTGAACATGTCACGAGGGTATGACCCGCCTCGGCGTAGCCCATGTGCCCTTCCACCTCGGGGTGGCCCTTCTCGCCGATGATGACGGAGTGGGCGCCCAGGCGGGAGTGTTTGCGGATGATCCCGTGCACCTTGGCCACGAGCGGGCAGGTGGCGTCCCGAATGGTCGAGCCCGAGGTGCGAAGCTTCTCCCGCACCTGGGGCGAAATGCCGTGGGCCCGGATGACGAGCAGGCCGTTGTCCCGGGGCGTACTCGCCGGGTCGTAGGCCGTGATGTTTTTATGCTCGAGCAGATTGACGGTCTGGGGGTTGTGAATCAGGGGACCATGAGTGAACACGGGCGCATCCGTCTCGTTGGCCGTGTCGAGCACGATATCGATGGCGCGTTCGACCCCCCAGCAAAAACCCGCGGATTTAGCCAGTTTTACGCGCAATTTTTCCAAACTCCTGAAAACGGGCAGCCGGCGGCTTCCCGGCGTTTTCTCAATTTCGGAGCGAGTCTATCTTCTTAAAAAAGGGGGCGCAACGCAGTTTTTCGGAGGAAATTATCCCTAACCCCCGAACGGAAACTTTTGGTCATAAAGGATATCAGCCGTCCCTCCGGCGGCCAAGCCGAAAGTCCGAAACCGCCCCTCATCCGCGCTCAAGGCAGCCTCCGCATAGGACCGAGGCAAAGAAAAGCGCCTCTGCCCACAGCTCCCCGGGTTGCATAAAACCGTCCCGCCCTCGCGGCGGCAAAGGGGCTCGTGGGTGTGGCCGAAGACCACGAGATCGGCTTCCTCTCCCGAGAGAAGGTCCCGGACCTCGCCCGACGGTCCCCCTCCCCTCCAGACGATGTGTTGCACCAATATGCGCCAGCCGCCGAGGCGAAGCCGGGCGCGCACCGGAGCGAGGTCGGCGCGGTCCACGTTCCCGCAAACCACCGTCACAGGCGCCATGCTTTCGAGTTCGGGAAGAATCCCGTCCCCTCCGACATCGCCCGCGTGGATGATGTGATCCGCCCCCTCGCAGGCCCTCGCCACTTCCCGGGGAAGCTGACCGTGGGTGTCGGAGAGGATCATCAGCCGAAACGAATCGGCGCTCATCGGCTCCTCTCCCAGCCCGTCAGAGCGAGGACGCGCCCTCCCAAGTGAACCAAATCCGCCGCGCGCCGCGCCATGAACCACCACCTCATCGCCGGTCTGTAGTCGGGATAAATCTCCTCCATCACCTCCCCCCGGGGAAAGGAAGCCTCCCAGAGGAGGCGTATCTTTCCGGCGAAAGTCGGCTGCGAGGAGAGCCAGAGAAGATTTCCGATGGGAACGCGGCGCCACTCTTTTTTCTCGCCGGAAATCCACTCCCCCTTCGCCGCCAGGGTGAGAAGATAGCTGTCCAGCGAAGTGAGACGGATCTCGGCCAATTGCGCGCGTACACCCGGAGGCAGGAGATCCCCCCTTTCTCCCAAATTTTCAATTCCGCCCAGGGCGCCCAGATTCCGGAAGGCAAACGCCACCGCGCGAAGGAGACCCCAGCGATCCGCCCGATCGAGCGCTGCCGCCCAATCGAAACTCTCCGTCTCGAGCAACAAGGCTTCAAGATCGACAAACCAGATGCCGGGCTCAAAACCATGCTTCATCAGATGAGCGCACATGATCAACAGATGATCCTCCGGGGCGGGCATCAAAAATGGTTCGCCGAGCACCAAAGGGCGGGCCCTCGCCCAGACCTCACCATCGATTTCCACGTTACTCGCCCCCAGCCCCGAAATTCGGGCGGCAAGGCGCTCATCGCCCAGTACATTGTGGTGCAACTCGACGATGAACGGGCCGCGCTTCCATCTCGAATCGTCCCCGTGGCCGGAGGGCTTGTATCCCAGAGTGCGTAATTCCCGCTTTGCGGTCTCCCAGTCGGAATGGCCGGCCAACACCCAATCGGAGTCCTCGAAGTTTCGGAGCCCCGGGTTTTTGTATATCGATTGGTAAAGGGCGGTACCCTTGATAAGGAGGACACGGAAGCCCGCCTTGATGAGCCCGGGAGAAAGGCGCCTGAGTTCCGCCTCCTTGACAGTGCTCGAAAGGGAAATCCATTTGTACTCGGCCCTAAGAATTTTCGGAGGATCGACTCCCGCCTCGCGCAGGTGATGACAGAAAAGGCCCCCCGTTTCCCGGTAGAGCGTCTCCTCCGTCGCCTCGTGCCAGTCGGCTTCGCCGGCATCGCGGCAGGCGCGGGCCAGCGCATCGGTCTCACGCGGCGAAAGGCGATAGCGCCTAGCCAGCGAGAGGAAAACCTCTCGGGTGGAGAGTTGTTTTTGAAGGGTGTCCAACTGTTCAACTGACCTCCCCCCAATAGTTGTACCACTAGCTACGAGAGTCCTGGAACCATGGACGAAGGGCGAAGCGGAGCGAAGCCCGG
>NYYB01000162.1 GCA_002685755.1 Nitrospinota bacterium | reverse complement strand
TGCCGATCGGTGAGGCCACGCCATGCCATGGCTGCACTCCTCCCGGCGGAGAACCACAGCATACCAAGTCATTTTGAAGTTATGAAATGACCTCTAGTAATTCGCCGCGGACAGGTTCACGCTCGCCGAGTAATGAGTCACACTTAACCGCTTTCGGCCATCCGCTGAATCCCTTTTCTAAGTCGTTGATGGCCATCGAACAACGGGACAAAGTCGGATTCGTGATGCCCGCCCTTGGCTCGGATAACCTCGACAAGGGCGCGCTGGTCTTTCCGTGGCCAACGATGGACGGAGCCGAGGGCGAGAACAAGCGGACTCCACCTTTCCCATGCCTCCCGCTCGTCGGCGGTCGTATTATTGAGTGACCCAGCCTTCAAGAGATGAGCCACTTCCATGGCACACTGACGCGTTCCGCCTTTCCGGTCCGAACCGAAGCGGCTGGCCATCAAATCCGTCACGGCCAGCCCCACCGCGGCCAGGTTCAGCGTCCCGAGCACACCCCGGCGTTTTCGCCTGAGTTCAAGAAAAACCGGATATTGGGAGAGTCTTTCGAGCGCCGAAATTGAAGAGCGGTATCCGGCTCTCTTTCTCCGACGGCTCATCTCGGCTCGCGCCAAGCGCAAGGCCGCCGGCTCGAGCGGCATGAATCCCAGATTTGCATAGAACCACCAAGCGCCAGAATGAAGAGCCTCCTCATTGTCCTGCCCCAATTGATAGGGATCGACCATAAAGGTATCGGCATCGAACAACCGCCGGAAAATCGCGAGGACCAACGAGTAGATAAGCGCAGTCTCACCCCCTCGAAAGGCAGGGAACAGATTGAAAGCGACCTCACATGAGGAAAAAAGACCTGCCCCTGTCCCGTAGCCGATTGGAATGCCGTTCTTGAGGAGCAAAAAACCGTAGAGGGACTCCAGCAGCAGGCGCCGCTTCGGCAGAACCCCCGTCAGGAGAACCTGCACACCCCCACCGCAGTCGGCGATGCGGACGTCATTCGGGTCCGCATAGGCGAAGGCATCGAGATCTCGAAGGCGCGCGACCATTGTCCCCCGCGCCAACTCTACGGCGCGGCGTGCTTGCCCGGTACCGAGTTTGTTCATTTTGAAACTCGAGGAACGGATCGCCGCTTTCAGGTCGGGGCGTTGATTCTGAATCGGCTCTTTTTGCCAAGTGATACGCTTTGTCGGAAATTTCTCCGTTGAGCGTGAAGGGGTGTCAGCGCCCGGAAGAAGGCGCAAGGGCGGATCCAAATCCTCGTATAATTTTTCCTGTAGAAATGAATCTGCATGAAGGGCTTTAAAGCTTCTGATCAGAAATACGGCGTCGGTCTCGCCTGGATTCTTCATCCGTTCGATCCAAACGTGCGCACCAAAATCGTATTCATCCAATGCCGGTGTCTCGGCGTAGCTCACGAGGATAGACAGGAAACTCTCCAGGTTTGCAGCGTTTTCGAATTCCGGCCAATCAATCTGGAGTCGATGGCCCCAGCGCTCCGCTAGCCATTCCGCGGTCGGATGGAAAAATCGATATGAAATGACGGTCCCGGCGATGCCACTTCCCTCCAGTTGGTTGTGGAATCGACGGAGATCGCTTCTATTTGCAAATCCTTCTAAAATCCGCTCGGTGACTTCAAGAATTTCCGGACCATTTGGCCAAGCGCGCATGAAGCAAAGAATGTCGTGAAACTGTCCCACCTCTTTTGCTTTATTAAGTCTCCGGCGTTCGAGAAACCTTAGGAGCTCAATCTTCCGTCCCAACGCATCGTCGCCAAACTCCCTATTGAGGGAATTAAGCTCACGCAGACATGAGAAGGCTGACAAGGGCATTTTATTCTCCCAGCTTCAACGGGGTCGGTCCCATCTTACCCCCGGAAAGTCTGGAGTGCCTCTCAAATTACTAATTTTGTGGAGTTGGGAGTTGGCCAAGGTTCAACTTCCTTGATAATTTTCCGTTTGTGGCCCCCAGGCCGTCCAGTCTAAATACACCATCGAGGGTCAAACGCTCGGTCCGCACCGGTTGATTGCAAAAGCGTCGGCCAAGAAAAGGATTTCACCCGTGGTTATTTTGCCGCTCGCCACGTCGATTACCTCGTCGTATATGCGGCGGCCGGCTTCCTGGACGGGCAATCCCTCGAAAATGTCCGAGACATCAACGTCGGTCGTGTCCAGGTTGAGATGTGCCGAAGACGGGTTGCCCGTAACGCGAATGGTGGACATCAGGGGATGATTGATTGTAAGACCTCCGCTCGTTGAGAAAATAAGTACCTGCGCCCCGCCTGCGCAGATTCCGGTGAGGGACTCGCCCCCATGGCCCGGAGTGTCCATGACGTGGAGTCCGCTTGTCCGGTTGGCCCGCTCGGCCCAAGGAATGACGTCCACGATGGGTGTCGTTCCGGCTTTCTGAATGGCGCTCAAGGATTTTTCCTCTATGGTAGCGAGTCCACCCGCTATATTGTCGGTTGTCGGCTGGCTTCCGCGCAGGTCCACGCCGTATGCAAGAACATTTTTTTCCGTTTCCCGCACGATTTTCCAAATGCGCTTTTCCAGAGAGGGACGTACACATTTAGACGCCAGGACACCTTCGGCCCTCATCATCTCGGTCGTTTCCGCGAGGATGGCCCGGCCGCCGAGCCGGACCACCTGGTCGGTCACCCAGCCGACCGCTTTATTGTGTGAGAGGCTCGAGATTGTGTCCGATCGCCCACAGTTGAGGCCGACGAGAAGCTTGCTCACGGGCGCCTCTTGGCGCTGCTCATTCGTTAGCTCCCGCACCATTTCCATCCCGATGCGTGTCGCCTTGGCTGTTGCCTCGGCGATACCACTTCCTTTTCGAATATTCACCAATTCAACGCGCTTGCCGCTCCTGGCGATCTNGTGGGNGATCTCTTCACCCGAGCGCTCGTTTTCGTGATAGTGGTCAATAACGANTACGGCCCCCGCATTGGCGTTTAATCCTTGANCCACAAGGGTCTTGAGAGTGCGCTCCAGATCGGGAGCGATTTGNCAGCGGCCGAGGGGATGGGTGATCGAAACTGCATGACGAAGAGTGCGGGCCACACGCTCGCAGACCGGATTGGCGCTGAAAAGACCGCTCAGGACGAGGAGGTAATTGCGTGAACCTACGTCGCCGTTTTCTCGGCGGTAGTCCCACCAGGCGGCACGCAATCGCGGCGGTTTTTTATTCGGCGAGAAACTTGCGCCTGATTCGTATTTGTCTTTTTCGCCATCAGATATGATCCTCTTACACTGGGGGGCCCGCTCGCTAGGACCCGCCACCCAGGCCGAAATACTCAGGATCGAAATTTTCCACCACCTCGGCAACCCGCGCGACGCAGGCCTCGAAATATCGCCTCCCTTTATCCTGGCTAGCCCTTCGGGGGTCGCCGAATACCCCGATGTGTCGGCTGCTGTCTGGCAGTTTATGCACAGATGTCATCCCTTCGCGGAACGAGAGAAAAAATTCGGGCTCATAAACCCAATCGCCCAGGCGATCTACGTGAACGAGGTCGGGCCGCATCTGCATCACCATGGAAGTCTCGAACTCGTTGGCGTGGGTTCCGTCGCTGAAACTGTCGCCGATGGCGGCGCAGGCTTCCTGGGCGATCATGAAATACGAGCCGGCCCCGATGAGGACCTCGCCCTCGCGCCCGTAGCGCTCGAGCAGTTGAAATATCATGGTCTGGAGAGGCGCGAGGTTGCCGTTGTGGCCGTTCAGAAAAAAGATTTTCCTGAAACCCCCGCGCACCAGGCTCTCGGCAATATCCGAGACGCAGTTCATGAAGGTTTGAGGTTTAAAGCTGATCGTTCCCGGAAAAGTCTGCCAGGTCTCAGAATAGACATAGGGCAGCGGCGGCGCCACCAGGCAGCCTGTGCGCTCTCCCGCCGCCCGGGCGACTTCGTAGGCGCTCAAAATGTCGGTTTGAAGCGGAAGATGGGGCCCATGCTGCTCGGTCGATCCCACCGGCTGAATCACCACCGGGTTTTGGGGAAGCAATTCCCGGATTTCCATCCACGTCATCTCGTTTAACAACATGTCTGAGGCTCATCATTCCTTGAAAGTCGGACAGCGCCTCTACCGCTCTTCTCGAATTTCCGTTAGAGGATGGACATATGTCCAAGCAACCGTCCGTTTTGAAATTGCATTTTCCAGAGACTTATAAGATATATGGCATGGGATGAATATCCAACTCGGCTGCGCTTCGCGATAATTGGATTCTCCATAAAATGAAACCTTTGGCGGGATCGATTGATCGAGTCTCATTGTGGCATGATGTGTGTCATGCACATAATCAAAACGATATATCGCTTCCTGTCAAGATATACGCTCGAGTTATCAATTCCTGTTTGAATTGGATTTTATCGGAATTCAAAGCTTTGAAATTTTTTTTGGGAACCAATTATCGCGGAGCGCAAGGCGCGGGAGAGAAGGGTGGCGAGATTTGATGCCGTGAGCGGCTTGGAGGAATGCTCAAATATTATCGCCGCGAGGGGGCGTGAATTCGGATGAGTTTTTGACGGGACGAGACGGAACGTGTCACGAATCAGCCCGGTTATCCCCGGAACTGAACCCGAAAGATTCTTTTCTTAAAACCAAGAAGTAATTTTTTTATGATCTATCGAGAGAATCTCAGGAAAGACATCATTTCTGAGGGGAGCAGTCGCCCCTTGGACAAGGAGCAGGTTGCGGCCCTAGCCTCGAAGTTGGAGGCCCTGCGAGGCGCCCTCGCGCCCCACCTCCCCTCCCTCGCGATGGAGGACGAACCCTCCCATTTCGTCCGTGCCTTAGAGCGGAACCGCCCGTGAAAGAAGGAGCGTCCGCCTGGACCATCAGGAGCCTTGGCATGGCTTACCGGGAGGGACGGACCTCCCCTCCCGAGGCCGTGGAACAGGTTCTCGGTCTGATCGCCTCCCTCGACCCAAAGCTCCACGCCTACATTACCTTGGACGGCGAAGGCGCCCTGCGCACAGCCCGGGAAGCCGAGGCGCGCTTTCGCGAGGGAAGGCCCCTCGGTCCCCTTGACGGAATCCCCCTCGCTTACAAGGACCTGTGTTTCATCCTTGGCCTCCCGGCGACCTGCGGCTCCCTCGTCTACCGCGACTTTGAGCCCCGGGCCGAGTGCACCGCCGTTCACCGTTTACGGGCGGCCGGGGTCGTCACCCTCGGCAAGCTGAATATGGCCGAGCTCGCCCTAGGGCCCACCGGGCACAACATGCACTTCGGGGACGTCCAGAACCCCTGGAAAAGCGGACATATCGCTGGTGGTTCCTCAAGCGGCTCGGGCGCCGCCGTGGCTGCAGGCCTCGCCCTGGGGGCCCTCGGCTCAGACACCGGGGGATCGATCCGCTTGCCTTCGGCCTTCTGCGGCGTCGTGGGCCTCAAGCCCACCTGGGGCCGGGTGAGCCGCGTGGGCGCCATGCCCCTCTCCTGGTCGATGGACTGTCTCGGTCCCATGACCCGGACGGCCGAGGACAACGCCCTCATCATGCAGACCATCGCGGGTTACGATCCAGCTGATGCCACCACATCCCGGCTTCCCGTCCCCGATTACCTTTCCGAGATGCAAAAGGGCGCGGAGGGCCTCCGGGTTGGCCTCCCCGAGAACTTCTTCTTCGATGCGGTTTCGGAGGAAACCGAGCGGGCCGTCCGTGAGGCCATCGGTGTCTTGGAGAAGCTCGGCGCGGATATTGTTCCCGTGAAATTGCCCGCGCCCGAGGTCCTCGATGCCCTCACCAACCTGATCACCAAGTGCGAGGCGGCGAGCATCCACGGCCAGGTGGCCCGGGAGCGCCCCGGCGAGATCACTCCTCAGGTCCTGGCCCGGATGGAGACCGGCTTCCACATCCCGGCGCACGAATACCTGGACGCTCTCCGCCTGCGCGCCCGGCTCGTCAAAAAGTACGGGGAAGAGGTGTTCTCAAAAGTGGACGCCCTCGCCGCGCCGGCGGTTCCCTTCTCCGCACCCACTCTGGAAGAGACCGGCGTGGGAGCGGGGGAGGAGATGTCCGAGATGATCACCCGTCTCACGCGCTTCACCCGGATGGTGAGCGGCCTCGGCGCCCCCGCAATGAGCCTGCCCTGCGGCTTCTCCAGCGGGGGTCTCCCCCTCGCCCTTCAGCTCATCGGCGCCCCGTTCCGGGAGGATATCCTCTACCGGTTGGCATACGCCTATGAGTGCGAAACGGGAGGACAGAGCTGAGTTCGCCGGCCGGTTGAGGGAAACCGCCAGCATCAGGAGGCTCAAAGAGCGAACTGAGGGAAAAATTCACCCTCTCTCACTCTTCCAGAATCGCCACCGCCCGTATGGGGCTGCCCGAGCCGCCTCGGATCTTGAGGGGAAAGCCCGCGAAGCGGAACCGGCCCTTTCCCACGAGCGCCTCGAGGTTCATCAGGCTCTCCATGTGGGTGAAGCCCATCTCGGCGCAGACGCGGTGGACCTCGAAGTTGTTCTCCCCGGGCCGTCCCGGGCTCACGGCCTCGACCCCGAAGCTGACGATTCCCTTTCGTCCGATCCATTCCGCGGATTCGCGCGTGAGGCCGGGAAAATCGGTGAGATAGGCCGGGGTGCCGAAGGTCCGCTCGTGATGGCCGGTGTAGAGGAAGACAGTGTCGCCCTCTTGGATATCGACGTCCGCGGCGCGGCAGGCCGCTTCGAGGTCGGCGATGGTGATGTCCGACGCAGAGGGCTTGCGGGAGAGGTCGAGGCAGACGGCCTCGGTGTAAAAATGCTCGAGCGGCAACTCACCGATGCCCGGGGCGCCGGGGTCGGCGTTGAAGTGGCGCGGTGCGTCCACGTGGGTGCCGGCGTGATCTCCCATCGAGAGCACCATCGAGGTGGAGGAAAAGCCGCCTGTCTCCTTTTTCCGCTCCTCGTGCGTCACCCAAGAGTTGATGACCATGGGGGGATGGTCCGGGTGCGTTGGAGCCCGGTGGTAGAGCTCCCGGCTCAGATCGATCAGCTTGACCATGTGCAAGACTCCTTCGGAAAATGACGGAAAGTTTCAGAAAAGAAACGGAGGCACACACGAATTATCCCCGAAAGGGGAGGAAGAATCCACAGAAGGCCTTTGCATGGCGAATTTTCGATCAAGCGGTCATGTGTATGTGAGACAGACCTCCAAATGGGGCCTCGACCCCCTAAGGCGAAAATTTCGATCCGCGCCCCGAAGCGAAGTCGTCTCGCTACACACTCGGCGCCACCGCGTGTTTTCGCGGCAATTCCAGAGGTTGCCGCCGCGTGTTTTCGCGGCAATTCCAGAGGTTGCCGCCGTGTGTTTTCGCGGCAATTCCAGAGGTTGCCGCCGTGCGTTTTCGCGGCAATTGCTGTTTTGCGAGGCGGCGGCGATTGAAAAGGCCTGGATGGCCTATCGGATTTGTGTCATGTCGATCCAGGAGCCGTCCTCGGCGCTGCGCTGACAGGCCTTAACGAGCTGGACATCGCGAATCCCGGCCGAAAAATCGGCGTAAAATGGCGTATCGGTGACAACGTGGTTGATAAAAGCCTCCCATCCGAGGCGATAGGGATTTTTATAGGGAGCGACATCCGGCACTTCTTGCCAGGACTCATGATAATCCACGGCAATTTTCGTGGCCTCTTCGACCCGGCCCATTTGAAAACCGCGTAATGTCGGCGTGTCGCTTCCCGCCTGTTTCCAGCACCGGCGTATGCCGGCGACAGCGGAGCCATCGATACCGTCAACCTGGAAGGTGACCAGATCGTCGCGCCGCACCCGGGTCGTCCAGGAACTAAGTATCGAGCCACGCGCACCATCCGCCATCTCGAGCAGCGTGTGTACATTGTCCTCTACGTCAACGTTGAAAGGATTGCCTGCCTCGTCGGCGCGTTTGGTTTGGCCGGTCCATGACGTTGCGGCGACTTTATCAATCGGCCCGAGGATGCCTTCGATAATGTAGCGCCAATGCGGGTGCATATCCGAGATCAGTCCGCCGCCATTCGTTTTTTGATAGTTCCAGCTCGGGCGTTGCGAGTCGGCCTCGATGCCATCGAACACCCACCAGCCAAACTCAATATGAAATCCAATGATGCGGCCGAAAAAACCACTGTCGACAAGGTGTCTGAGTTTGCGGAATCCCGGCAGGAATAATTTGTCTTCAACCACCCCATGTTTTAGACCGTTAGCCTCGGCGGCTTTGAAGAGAGCCAGTCCGTCCTCAACCGAAGGGGCGAGCGGTTTTTCGGTATAAATATGCTTGCTGGCGGCAATGGCCCGCTTGAGCAAGTCGAACCGCAGGTGAGTGGATGACGCATCGAAGAATACCGGAAAGGCGGTATTGTGCAGCGCAGCGTCCAGGTCGGTCGTCCACTCAACGTCACCGATCTCCGATGCAATCGCCGCCAGGCGCTCTGGGTTGCGGCCCACCAGGAGCAGATTTGGCATAATCAAATCATCGCCGACGGCAAGACCGCCCTCGGCGCGGATTGGCGCTAGCGAGTTGCGAAGATGTTGGGACGAGCAGATGCCGCCTGTAGCCCCGTTCACGATGATACCAAGTTCACGCGTTGCCATATGTCGGTCCCTGTTCTAAGGTTTGGTGCGGAAATTTTTTTCTTGTGTGCAACAGACAATAGCTTTGTCGCCAGACAAGAGCAACTTCCAGATGAATTTCGTTGGATCCAATTTTTTCGAAGCGTGGGAATCCGAAACGTGTGGGTAGTGAATTACGAATTGCCCATGGACGCGGAGCTGGGAATCTACCGCTCGGCGGCTACAATTTGCCAAATGCCTCGCAAATTCCAGCCATGTATTTGGCTCCCATGATCAGGTGTTCGATTTTGACGTTTTCGTTCGCGCTGTGCGTCCGTGAGGTGATGCAGCCCACCCCGGTGGACGACAGTGGGACGCCCAAATGTTTAATCACGATCCATGTGGGCGTGCTTCCGCATCCGAAGGGATTGATGACCGGGTCTTCACAGTAGAGGAGGCGCGAGGATTCGGCGCAGGCCTTGACGACACGGCTCTCAGGGTCACTTTTCGCCGGAAGGGAGCTGAAGAGAATCCCCGTCTCGATATCCTCGAAACCGTTCCGGTCGAGATGCCGGCGGATGCAGTCGTGAATCTGATCGGGCGTTTGGCCCACCACGAGACGGCAATCGATCTTGGCCCGGGCCCTGCCTGAGACGATCGTCTTGACGCCCTCGCCCGTGTAACCCGCGTCAAACCCCGCGATGTTGAACGATGGATTGACCAGGTGCCGCCGGGCGAGCGCCTCGTCGGGCAAATCGAGCGCGAAGCGGCGAAGCCCGAATTTCTCCCGCCGGGTTTGGCCGTCGTAGGGGGGAATATTGTCCAGCAGTTCTTCTTCCTTTTCGGTAAGAGGCTCGATGCCGTCGTAAAAACCCTCAACGAGCACGTTTTCGTCCTGGTCTTTCATCGACGCAAGCGCCCAGGCGATTCGCCAGGCGGCGTTTTCGTACATCTGTGCGTTGCTGGAATGGAAATCTACGTTCGCCGTGCGGCAGCGAAGCTCCAGATAGCAGAGCCCCTTGTTCCCCAGTGAAAGCGAGGGGATATCCTCGCGGACGGTATTGTCCTCCCAGATGCACCCGTCCGCCGCGAGAAGTTCCTT
>NYYB01000038.1 GCA_002685755.1 Nitrospinota bacterium | reverse complement strand
CCCCGAGGGTTTCGGGGAGGATTTCCCTCGCCTCGAGCGCTCGGGGGATGAGAATCCGCTGGCCCGCCAGATCCCGGCCAGCCAAATCTTCGCCCGGAATCATCTCCAAAATTCCCTCGGCCACATAACGCTCGGGCACACCGTCGGCCCGGATGCGGAGGGTGTCCTCAAGGGCGCGGGCGGTGGCAGGCCCGATGGCCAGGATTCGAGCCCCCTTCCCGAACGCGCGGGCATCCCGCCCCGAGGCCAGAAGGCGGTCGGCGAAAAAGCGGACGCCGTTCGCGCTGGTGAATATCACCCAGGCGTAGGAAGCGAGTTCCTCGATGGCGGCGTCGAGCGGGCTCCAGTCCTCCGGCTCCGTGATGCGAATCGTCGGGGCGATCAGCATCTTAACGCCCAACTCCCTCAAAACCCGGGCGAACCGATCGGCCTGCTTGCGCGGCCTCGTGATGAGAATCCGCCGCCCGTGCAGCGGCCTGCCCTCGAACCAGTTCAGTTCCAAACGAAGCCGGGTCACCTCCCCCACCACCACCACGCAGGGCGCGGGCGAAACCTCCGAGTCCGGCGCGTCCGCCGCGTCCGGTGCGGCCTCAAGAGTGGTTTCGATCACGCGCTGGGACGGTGAGCCGCCGCCCTCGATAATCGCCACCGGCGTCGTGGCCGAAACGCCCCCCGCCATCAGGCCGGATTTCAGCCCTGAGACGCGGTCCGACCGGGTCATGAAGATAAGGGTGCTCCCCTCGCCCGCCAGCCGGCAGTAGGCGCTTTTCCGAAGCTCCCCCCCGCCGGGAAGCGGAAATTCGGCCACCAAAAACCCTCCGGCCGCCGCCGGGCTGAGCGGGATTCCGGCGAAAGTGGGTGCGGTCACCCCCGGAATGACACCGGGAATAACCTCGAATGGGATTCCCTCGCGGGTGAGGGCCCTCGCCTCAACGACGCACTCCCTCGAGTGATAGGGGTCGCCCCCGTAAAGGCGGACCACCACTTTCCCCTCCTCGGCGCGGTCCACGAGGGTGCCGCTTACGGCGGAGCTCACCCCGGCGGGGACCGCCTCGATCCGCTCGCATCCGAGGGGAAAAAGCTCCCGCAACTCAACGGAAAGGGAGGGCTCGAACACCACGACCTCCGCCCGCTCCAACACCTCGCCGCACCGGCGGGTGAGCAGGGCCGGGTCTCCCGTGCCTGCTCCGGCAAGATAGACGACACCCGTCTCATACATCCCTGATCTCCCGGAGAATTTCCTCGCCCCCCGATTCGAGAAGGCGGCGGGCCACCTTTTCGCCCGCGGCGGCCGCCTCATCGGGAGCGGCCTCCTCTTCCGCCTCGACGAGGCGCTTACCATCGAGGCTCGCCACCAGCCCCCTCACGCGCAGCCCGCCGCCCCGAAACTCGGCGAAAGCGGCGAGGGGCACCTGGCACCCGCCCTCCATGACAGCCATCACCACGCGCTCGGCCGTAACGGCCTGGCGGGTGGGCGCATGATCGAGTGGAGCGAGCAACTCGGCCGTAGCCGCGTCGCCCTCTCGCGTTTCAATGCCCAGGGCGCCCTGCCCCACGGCCGGAAGCATGATCTCGGGCGCGAGGCTCTCGGTCGCGCGGCCGCCGTGGCCCAGGCGGTTCAGACCCGCCGCCGCGAGAATGGCGCCCGCCACCTCGCCTTCGGCCACTTTCCGGAGGCGCGTGTCCACGTTTCCGCGCAGATCGACGATCTCCAAATCGCTCCGGTACCGCCGAAGCTGGGCCTGGCGGCGAAGGCTGCTCGTCCCGACGCGGCTTCCGGGAGGGAGCCCCCGGATGGATTCCCCGCCGCGAGAAACGAGCACATCCCAGGGTTCCTCGCGCTCGGGAACCGGCCCCAGCCTCAGCCCATCGGGCAAGTCGCCGGGCAGGTCCTTGAGGCTGTGAACGGCAACGTCGATATCCCCGTTCAGGAGCTGATCTTCAATCTCCTTGACGAAGAGGCCTTTTCCGCCGACCTCGTGGAGAGCCGCGTCGAGAATTTCATCCCCGCGGGTTCGGATGATGACTTCTTCGATCTCGAGACCGGGGTTTTTCTCTCGAATCCGGGCAGCCATCTGCCTCGACTGGGCCAGGGCAAGAGCGCTTCCCCTCGTTCCCAGCCGCAAAACGCCGTCCCGGACCCGGCTTCCTCCGCTCATCCGAGGCTCCAGCCTCCGAGGGTTCTCATTCGCCCTCTCCGGGGCGGGAAGAATCGCTGTCCTCGTCGGAGTCAACGCCGAAAAGCCGCTGGGCGATGAAGAGGGAGTCGTCCCCGGCCTCCTCGTCCGCCATCTTGCGGAGCACGTCGAACGGCCGGTGGAGCAGTTTGTTCACGATGGACCGCGACATGGCCTCGACCGCCTTGCGCTCTTTCTCGCCCAAATCCGGAAACCGGGAGAGGGTTTTCGAGACCTCTCCCTCCCGCTGAAACTCGGCCTCGATACGTATGGCCGAGAAAGTCCGCGAGAGGTCCTCCACCTGGGTTCGGCGCACGTAGGCCTCGACCTCTTTTTCGACTATCGAGAGCGCCTCCCGCGCTTCTTCCTCGCGTCCCTTGATGTTCGAGGCCACGACCGATTGCAGATCGTCGATGTCGTAGAGGTAGGCATTTTCAAGCCCGTCCACCGAGGGGTCGATGTTCCTCGGAACAGCGATATCGATCAAGAAGATCGGCGCATCGCGCCGGGCCTCGAGCGCGGCGGCCACCGCCTCCTGTCTCACAACGATGCCCTGCGCCCCGGTCGAGGCGATGACGATATCGGCCCGCGCCAGGGCGCCTACCAAATCTCCGAAATCCACAGCCGCCCCGCCGAGGTCCCCGGCCAGAGTCTCGGCCCGCGAGAAGGTCCGGTTGGCGACAAGGAGCATCTCCGTGCCGTGGCCGGACAGGTGGCGGGCCGCCAGCTCGGCCATCTCCCCCGCGCCGATGAGGAGGACGGATTTCCCCTCCAGTGTCCCGAAAATTCTTCCGGCCAGCTCCGCCGCGACCGAGCTGACCGACACCGCCTTTTTCCCGAGCGCGGTTTTGTCGCGGACTTTTTTCGCCACCCGGAAAGCCCGCGAGAAAAGGGCATTGAGAGTCTTTCCGGCGTGGCCCGCCTCCTGGGCGATGCGGTAGGCCTCCTTGACCTGGCCGAGAATCTGAGGCTCCCCCAAGACCATCGAATCCAGGCTCGACGCGACGCGGAACAGGTGGCGCGTGGCCTCTTCGTCGCGCTGGATGTATAGGTGATCGCTCAGCTCGTCGCTGCGGAGGTCCCGCGACTCCAGCAAAAACTCGTGAATCGCATCGACACCCTGCTCGTAGCTCTCGGCGTACCCGTAGAGCTCGACACGATTGCAGGTCGAGAGAATCACGCGCTCGCTCAGGGATCTAAACTGCGACATGCGGCCGAGCCATTCGGGCATGGTTTTTTCGGGGAAATAGAAACGCTCGCGCACCTCGAGCGGGGTGTTGTGGTGACTCACGCCCGCCAGGATTATCGCCATCGTCCCAAAAGCTCCCGCGACCTAAAGATGGACGGCGATCGCGAAGACCACCGCCACGAAAGAGACCATCGAAAAAACCGCCGAGCGGTGCCCCTTCCAGCTCCGCGTCAACCGGCAGACCAACAAAACCCCATAGGCCCCCCAGACGAGCACCAGAGGCCAGGTTTTCATCGGATCGAGGCTCCAATAGGCCCCGTGCTTGGACTTGGCCCACATCGAACCGATCAGCATGCTCGCCGTGAGGAAAGCGAATCCGAAGTAGAGGATTTTGTGGTTGAGATCGTCGAGAACACCGAGCGAGGGAAGGCGGTGCAGCCAGGCGCTCGGGCGCTTGGATTTGAGTTGACCCGACTGGGTGACATACATCAGCGAAAATCCGAAAAGCAGGAAGAAGGAGGCCCCGCTCAAAAGGGCGAGAAGCGCGTGGCCCACCAGGAGGTAGCCCTGGACCTCGATGGAGCCCGCACCCCAAACGCCGGGAAACGAGGAGGCGTATCCCTCCACCACGAATCCGATGGGCACGGCGAAGCCGCCGAGCGACATATCCCGGTAGCGGAAGAAAACGCCAAGGTAAAGGAGAATGATCACCCAGGAGAGGGCGCTGAGCCAGATACCCCACCCCCGGCTTTCGGCAACCGAGAATGAGACCCCCAGCATCGCCGTATGAAGCAAAAACCCGCCAACGAGCGATGAGATGCCCACATATATGGCGAGAGTATGCCTTTTGAGGAGGTTGTAGAGATGGGCGATCGTCGAAATCAGATAGAGACCAACCAGCACTGCGACCACGACGCTCCGCTTTCCGCCCCATCTCCCCGGAGTGACCTGAAAACAGGGAACCGATAGAGGCTAGGTATCTTTTATGTTATTTATCAATAGCTTAAGCATCAAAATTTAAAACAAAACATGAAACCTAACTCCTCACGGGGCCAATATTAACCAATTCCCTGATTTTTGGGAAGATAGGGACGCCCGGAAATCAGACCTCACCATCCCCACCCGGTTCGGGCCCACCCGGTTCGGGCCCACCCGGTTCAGGCCCACCCGGTTCAGGCCCACCCGATCATCATCTGAAATATAGACCCATTTTCGGCGAACAATAGGAAAAATGATGCTTTCCGGGTTAAATTACCCCCCCATATATGATAACAATTGATTCACTGATTCTGTTTCCGCCTCTGGAGTTCCAGGGTTTTGATAGCGCTCCCCGAAATCAACCCTCCGCTCATCAACGCCAGCGGAATATTGAGTTACCCGGAGGTTTTCCGGGCCCTCGAGGCCTCAGGCGCCGCTCTGGGCGGATACGTCACCAAATCGGTGGGCCCGGCCGAAGGAGCGGGAAACGAAAACCCGGTGGTTGTCTGCCCCGAGGATGAGGGGCAACCCCTCCTGAACTCTCTCGCCCTCCCCACCCAGAGCCCGGAGGATTGGGAGGCCGACCTCGCCCAGACCCGCCTCGAAAGCTCCCGGCTCATCGTGTCGATCTACGGGGGAGGCCCCGATGAGTTCGGGGAAATCGCCGCCCGGATGTCGCCCTTCGCCGATCTTATCGAGGTGAATCTGAGTTGCCCGAACAGGGTTCCCGGCGAGGTGGCGCTCATGGAGAGCATCGGGCAGCGCCCTGACCTCTCGGGAGAAATAATCGGCAGGGTCCGCGATTCCACTACAAAGCCGGTGATCGCGAAACTCTCGCCCAACAGCGACTATCTGGCCGTCGCCGCCGCTTGCATGGACGCCGGTGCCGACGGTCTCGGATGCGGCAACACGCTGGGGCCCGGCCTCGCCATCGACACCGTCACCGGGAAGGCGATTCTCGCCGGAACAACGGGCGGCATCAGCGGCCCGGCCCTCAAACCCGTCAACCTCCGGATGACTTACGAATGCTACGCTCTCTTCGGGTGCCCGATCATCGGCTACGGGGGAATCGGGAGTTGGGAGGACGCCGTTGAATACACTCTCGCCGGCGCATGCATCCTGGGGATTGGAACGGCCTTCCTCGGGAAAACGACGAGCGAGGCCGCCAGGCTGACCCGCCGGATCTGGGAGGGCGTTCAGGCCTATCTCGGCGGGGCACCGTTTCCGGAAATGGTGGGCAGGGCTCACCGCGATCCCGCACCGGAGGCGGCCCGTGCGTGAGATCGTCCGCGTCATCCGGAACCTGGCCGAGAGCCTTTGGACAAATACTCTTTTTTTCGACCGCGAGATCGCATGCGAGCCCGGCCAATTCATGATGGTCTGGCTGCCCCGACTGGGCGAGAAGCCCTTTACCCTCTCCTACCCCAACGGGATCACGGTCAAGCGGGCGGGGAGGTTCACCGAGGCCCTCACCTCACTCGGACCGGGTGACACCTTGGGGCTCCGCGGTCCTCTGGGCAGGGGATATCCTCTCCTGGAGCGCCCCGCCCTTGTCGGAGGCGGGGTGGGCATCGCCGAACTTCGCCTCCTCGCCCTGAGGAGCGATTCCCCAACCTTCATCCTCGGCGGGAGGACGGCCGAGGAAATACTCTACTTCGACGAATTCCAATCCCTGGGCCCGGTAAAGGTCGCCACCGAAGACGGCTCCCTCGGGGAGAAGGGACTGGTCACGGATCTTCTTCCGGTCGATGCCGGCTCCTATGCCGTCTGCGGCCCCGAGCGGATGATGGTGGCCTGCCGATCAATTCTGCCCGACGACCGGACCCACTACGCCATCGAGCGGTATATGAAATGCGCGGTCGGCCTCTGCGGGCAGTGCACCTGTTCGGGACAGCGGGTTTGTGTGGACGGGCCGATTTTCCCGGGGAAAATGCTTGAGAGCATGCCGGATTTTGGCCATCGCCGAAGGAGCAAGAGCGGGCGCTGGGAAAAAATTTAACCGAATAGTCCAAATAATGCTGGAATGAGAGTTGCTTTTCTTTTAAGAATTTGTGTGCTAGGTTTTAGAATGCGATATCTTGCCCCGTTTATCCTCATGTTTAGGGTAGTTAACGGAGGAAGCCGCTATCCAACTTCGAGTGCTGGGCAGTTATGGCGGAAGGGAACCGGGTTGCTACCTCCCCTCCTTCCTCTTTAATGAGTGCCTCTTGGTGGATGCAGGCAGCGGCGCCTCCACACTTACGGTAGCCGAACAATCCAGGCTCAAGGGAATACTGATCTCTCACACCCACCTCGACCATGTGGGCGAGATTCCCTTTATCGCGGACAATATATTTGGGACAAAAGACTCATCTCTTCTTATTATCAGCCTCCAGCCGGTTCTGGATGACCTCCATAAGTACTTGTTCAATAATATTATTTGGCCTGATTTCACGGTCCTCTCGGCGGGGGACAACCCCATCTTGGAGTTCATCGGCATCGAGGAGGGCGAGGAAAAATGCATCGCCGGAATTAAATTCATCGCCTACCGTGTCAATCATTCGCTAAACGCGGTAGGATACCTATTAAGCGACGAAAACGGGACGGTTCTTTTTTCGGGGGACACAGGACCGACCGAGAAAATATGGAAAAAAGCCCACGAGGCGGATAACCTCAGGGCGATAATCACCGAAGTGTCGTTTCCAAACTTCATGAAGGATGTGGCGGAGGTGGCCAAGCATCTCACGCCAAAATCTCTCCTCGAGGAGACAAAGAAAATGCCGGCCGATATTCCCATCTACCTCTACCATGAAAAGATTCGATTTCACGACGAAATCGCCAAGGAGTTGGAGAAATTGAACGAACCCAGGCTTAAGATGTTGGTGCAAGGTGAAATCTACGAGTTTTAAAAAACCCGGCCCTTCCGGCTGAGGCCTTACCGGAAACAGTCAAACATGGCTTTGAAAAAATTCTTCGGGAAAAAAAAGCGAGGACGACTGGGACTACGACGACGACATCCTCGGGCCATCCGACTCCAGCGATGGCGATGACGATGACGGATCTTCCCATTTCGAACTCGACGACAAAGACCAGGAAGTGGTCCGGGGAATCTCCATCCGCGCGCGGGCCTATGTCGATTACAACAAGCGGAAAGTCGCGACAATCCTTTCGAAACTCAACGATATCGACAAATAGATTTTTTTGATACTTCCCTCTCTTGTCCACCTCAACCTGCCCGGCGTTCCCGGTTACATCGAAGACCCCCAGCAGGTGCCGGACGGCGTTCTCGACTTCAAACCCGAGGACGACATACCCAGGCGAATCGAAAGACAGATTCCCTCCGCGAATGTCACCCTCGCCGATTTCGCCCGCCGCGGCGGAAGCAGCCCGATTTATTCCCTGGCGGCCATGGGGAGCCTCGCCACTATCGCGCAAACCTCGAAGAGCGACTTCGATATTTGGGTATGCGTGAAAAAGGAAGAGTTCACCCCCGAAAAGATCGAGGGCCTCGCTGTCAAACTCAAGGAAATCGAAAAGTGAGCCGATAAAACGAACCGCTTCTAGTGCCATTTCTTCATCACCGACATCAACGAAGCGCGAAACAACAAATTTGGAGAATCCGACTCTGAGAGCGCGGGCTCGGCCCTGGGGAAACTTCTCAAAGAGGAATTCTTCCGGACCCATACGGTCCTCGCCGGAGCCGCCCCCTTGTGGACCGTGATGCCACCCCACATATCCGACGAAGACTACGAGCGCTTCTCTCGGATGGTTTTCAGCCACTACACCATTGACCATAAATCCTATATCGACCTGGGCAACGCCCAGCGAATCTCCATGGAGGAAGCCTTCGGCGCCGCCCTTTGGCAACTCAACAAGGCCCTCGGCAGCCCCTTTAAGTCGGCGATGAAGATGGGGTTAATCGAGGACTACATGGACTCGAGTTCCANCTCCTCTTTGCTGTGCGACTCNCTCAAGGAAAACATCACGGACCNGGCCGTCAAGTTCGANGGGGATCGGACGACATTCGANNCCCTGGGGGATGGCGAGGAAATNGACTCGCACACGGANCGATTCTCTCTCGACGGCTACATGCTCATGTTCAACCGAATTCTTGAATTCTATAAACGGATGAACCGTAGCGACCTGCAGGAAATCCTGAGGCAGTGCTTCTACCTCAAGGCCGGCGATACGATTTCGGGAATCCACGATCCCCTGCGCGCCAAGAACCGCAAGAAAGACATGCTCGCCGAAATCATCGAAAGCTGGGGGTGGGAGAACGACCACATCATCGACCTGAACAACTTCAAGGTGTGGGCGTTCGACCTGAGCGTCAAGCTGGGCGGCGAGGTGAACAATTTTATCATCGAATCCTACAAGAGGATCTCGCAAACCGGTGCGACCTCCAAGGCGATGATCAACGAAACGGACCTCACCGTTCTGGGACGAAAGCTGTTCACCTTCTATTCGAGAAAAGAGAAAAAGGTGGGTTATCTCCCGAAAACCTTCGAGGAGAGCCTTCACCAGAATCAAATCACGTTCGCCATGACCCCTTCGCGCACCGACGGGGAGGCCTTGTGGAAGGTCTACCGTGGCTCCGTTTCGGCGACGGACCTGACCAGCGAGAAAGTCGGGGCCCAACTCCTCCGTCAGATGCGGAACCTGCCCGACCTCCTGACATGGCTGGTCATCAACGGCGTCTGGGATCGCCGGACCCAGGTCAACCTTCAGTCGCGGGAGTCGCGCCTGACCGCCGCGAATTTCCAGAATATTCTCGAATCCATAGGCGACTTTTTCTCGCCGATCGACGTGGGCCACCTCCCTAACAACGATCTGATCAAGGACTCCCAGATCAGGAAGCTATACGCGATCGTCAACCCCGGCGACACCAGCCATAGCCAAGGAATTCATCGGGTCGATCTGGTTCACCGGACTTCGTGGGGAGAAATGTACACCGAGCGCCCCTCCGGAAAAGTAGACGACATGGGCGCCATGGCGTTTTGCCTGGACCGCCTGCCCTATTCCGATGCGGGGAAGGGCCCCTCCCTGAAAGTGTATGTTCCCACCGGAAAGATCGGTGTCTCCGCGGGAAGAAAAGTCTTCACGGACTTCGAGAATGTTCTCCAGGGGATCGCCACCTTTTTTCACGCATCCCCCCTCCCTCCGCTCACCCAACGCATTTTCCTGTTCAAGGGGGAACAGGGAGTCATCACCGCCTCTTGGAACGGCAAGGAAACCCAAACCAGCAAATTCTCCACGTTCGAGGAATTTTTCAAAAACGGGAACACGGCCAGCTCATCCGCGCCGAGATCGGCCTGGCCTCCTCGGCCACGGAGTTGCTCGCCCAGCAGGCCATCACCACGGGCCTCAAGCTCAACGAAATTCAAGTGATCATGCTCGACGACGGCATCCGGGCCAGGATGTACATCTCGGACGAGATGGGAGGCACGATGTGCCACAGCATCTCAAAGGAAGCCTGGCCGACCTACTCGGTCAAACTCGGGGCCTTTTTAAGCAACGCCGCCAGCAAAATTATGGCCGAGCCCTGGCGGGCAAAAGCCAAGATGCCTCCCATCAAGTTTGCCTTCTATCATGTTGACGCCACCGGCACCGGCCCGAACCAGTATTCTCTCGTCGATGTCACCATGAAATACCTTCAGGCCATCGAAAACAGGGAGGGCGCTCCGGGTCAGGTCACTTTTTCGGAAATGAAAACGAAGGACGGAAAGCGGGCCCTCGTTTTCGATATCGACGGGGAGAAAATCACCAGCCTCAAGCACGGCAGCGGTATTTTTGTCGCGGTGGCGGCCCACTGCCACGCGCACCAGAAAGCCGCCGGTTCCATTTCTCTCGCGTATCTCTCCCTCCCCCTGGACTTCCGAAAGAAAAACTG
>NYYB01000037.1 GCA_002685755.1 Nitrospinota bacterium | reverse complement strand
CTCGAAGGGCGGGCCTACGATCAGATGCCCCTCTAGACCGGCCAACTCAATAAATACGCTTTGGGATATGAGGAGGTCCTATCGGACCTCACCCCCCGAAGATCTCCCCGGACACCCCCCCTGGCTCCGGAATGCGCACCCGGAATCGCGGCCTGGCATGGGACGCTCATTTAAGACTAGAATGCCCGTATTCAAGGACTCATATGGGAAATGCCGGATGAGCCAGGAAAAGACCCCAGGCGGAGGAAGCGCCGCCCCCCAAACCCCGGGCGCATCAGAGCCCGCTCCCTGGCTCTCGATGGGCCTTTTGTTCACGGCCCATTTCGCGGTGGACAGTCAGGTAAGCTTCCTGTCGCCTCTTCTCCCTCTCATCCGCGAAAAATTCGACATCACGCTCGGCACCGCGGGAGTCCTCGTCTATCTGCTCATGATGTGCAACGCGGGAGGCCAACCCGTAACGGCCGTCCTGGTGGACCGCTGGCCCCGCCTGCCCTGGCTCGCCATCGGTCTGATCGGAAGCGCTTTTTGTCTGACCGCGGTGGGCTGGCTTCCCAGCTATACGGCTTTGGCGGTCGCAATCCCTGTCGGAGGGTTTCTCGCCGGGCTGGCGCATCCCGACATGTCCTCCCGGGCGGGGGCGCTGAGTGAACGCCACCATAGCCTTAGCGTGAGCGTATTCGTCTCCGGCGGAAGGCTCGGAGCCGCCCTGGGCCCGCTCGTGGCCATCTTCATTGTGAAATGGTGGGGGATGGAATGGCTCTGGCTTTATGTTCTCGTCAACGTGGGCGTCGTCGCCGCCGTGATGCGCGGCCTTCCAAAACCCACCCTCTCGGCAGAGAAGGGCAAGGGGTTCGCCATCATCCACGGCCTCGGCCGGGCGATCCGGAAGGCGGGAGCCCCGCTGATGATTCTGATTGGCGTGACGACCTTCCGGGCCGTATGCACGGTTAACATGCAGGGCTTCCTGCCCACCATATATGTCGAGCGCGGCATGGGTCTTTGGCAGGGCGGAATTTCGAGCTCGATCCTCCTCTTTTTCGGAATGGTGGGGGTCGTGTTCGGCGGGGCGGTCGCCGACCGGTTCGGAAAAAAGAACGCGATCCTGTACGGAATCATCCTCGCGCTCATCGGGTTGATCGGTTTTCTCACCGCGGCGCCGACGCTCGGGCTTTTCCTGGTGGCGATTCTGGGGTTTGGCCTCTACATGCCGATGGGAGTGAGCATGGCGTACGCCCAGGACTTCCTTCCCGGCTACCGAGCGTTCGCGAGCTCGCTTACCCTGGGGGTCTCCTGGGGCGCGGCAAGCTTCTCGGTGCTTCCCATTTCAAAGGTCGCCGAGGAGATCGGGCTGTTTCAGGCGTTCTGGGTCCTGCCGGTGAGCCTTCTTGTTGCCTTGTTCTTCAGCTTTTTCCTCCCCAAGGGGGAAAAGAAATAAATCCGGTTTACAGGGAAATAAACCCATTCAGGGAATCAAACGGAAAATGCCGGCTAACTCGGCGTGATCGATCAGCCGGCAGGGGGCTCAGCGGGAAGTCCTCTCAACAGGGAGCTCGGTCCTCCTTCGTGGGAGGTCCTTGCGGGAGGGGGCTCAGTAATCCTTCGCCCCCTCACCAAAAATCTCGCGGGGGTGTTTTTCGCTGAGCATGGAATTACAGATCATCCAGTTCTCCGGCGGCACATCCTCGAACATGACCCAGACGGCCTCGGCGGGGGCTTTGGTGTTGTTCATCATGACATCGTGCATCTGAGAGGCAATCTGCTTTTTGGTCTCCGGCGACAGGCCGAAGGCGGACACGCGGACCAGGGGCATAGCGAACCTCCATTGACAGGGTGGGTGGAGCGCGGACAGGGAGCACGGTTCTCCCTCGCAACAAAGAACTCGGTCTCCCTCGCAACAGAGAGCTCGGGAGGTCCTTTCGGACCTCACCCGTCGTTCTCTAAGGCGAAAAGTAAAAATCCTCGGGGGGTTTTTCCTTGGGTTTTTTCTCGTTGATATCCTTGCGGCGCTTCTCGCGCTCGGCGGCGCGGGCGATGGCTTCCTGTTTGATCTTTTTGCGCTCGGCGGCCTCGAGGGGGTCGAGGGACTCCTTGCCCAGGTTTTGGTCCTTCTTGTCACCGGGGTAGGCGGGGGCGCGCTCATGGCCCAGCTTGGCGAAGGCGCGGCCGAAGATACGGTGGGCGGCGGTCTCCTCGGAGTGGCCCGGCATGAGCGGGGCGGGCTTTTTTCTTCTGACGCGTCTGGCCATGTCTATGTCTCTTTCTCCAACTTGCTCAAGGTTTCGCTTCGTTTTCTTTAAAAAATTCGTCAACGGCGCTGTTCCAGCCCTCGGGGTTGCGGCGGTAGGAGTTGTGGCCGCCGTACTCGAGGAGGTGAAGCCGGGAGCCCTTGATCATCCGGTTCAAATCCTCGGCGTAGTAGGGCGGGGTGAGCGAGTCGTCGCGGGCGGCGACGATCAGGGCCTTTTTGCCGATATTCGGAATTTCATCGAGGCGGTCGTGCTCGAGGGTCATGTCGATCCGTGCGAGGAGGATACCGGTGTCGGCGATGGTTTCTTTCTGGCGCTTTTCGAGATCGAGCATTTTCTCGAGATCGTTTCTGAACATGGTGGACCCGCCGGTCCAGATTGAGCTCACTTCGATGTAGGCCTCCTGTCCGTAAGCCTCGAGGATGCGCCGCCGCGCGAGCTGGAGCCGCGTCATGTACTCGTCGGCCGCCGTCCAGGTGTTGGTAAATACGGCGAGGCCCACGCGATCGGGGTAATCGAGGGATAGATTCTGGAGGATGCACCCGCCCGTCGAGGCGCCGACGACGTGCGCCCGCTCGACGCCGAGATGGTCGAGGACGGCGAGGGCGTCTACGGCGATCCGGGCGGTCGTGTAGCCGTCCTCGGCCTTGTCGCTCTCGCCCGATCCCCGGTGATCGAAGGAAATGCAGCGGTAGCGCTTCGAGAAGTGAGGGAACTGGAACTCCCACATCTTCGAGAGGCCGATGAGGCCGGGGATGAAGAGTATGGCGTCGGCGCCGGCTTCGCCCGCCTCGATGTAGTTGATGTGGCTGTCGCCCGCCTTGATCCGCGGCATAATCTCTCCACCAAACTCGCGGGCGAAACGCCCCGCCGGTCCACCAAACTCGCGGGCGACTGTTTTATGGGCGATCGGCGTTTCTTCTTCCCCGGTCGTCCGTTCTTCTTCCGCGTCCCAGCCTTCGGCTATCCCTCCGGCGATCGACGGGAAACGCCGTCCACATCAGCCAGCCGCGGACCCTGGAGCGCAGGCCGGTCGTGGCGAATTCCTTGGTCATGTAGTCGGTGGCGCCGGCCTCGAAACAATCGATAATATCTTCTTCCTCGAAGCGTTTTCCGGTGACGACGATGATGGCCACATCGTTCACGCGGGCATCTTTTTCCTCCCGGATGGCGCGGCAGACATCGAGGCCGTGCAGCCCGGGCAATTCGAGATCCAGGAGGATCAGGTCGGGATGCTCCTTACAGGCGATTTTCACCGCGTCGCGGCCGTCGAAGGCATGGATAAACTCGATTCCCTCCTCGGCCTCGAGAGTCGCCTCGAGGAGCCTCACCATCTGGCGATCATCGTCCACGATCAGGACATTCCTCGTCCAGGAGTCCTCATTGAAGGAGAGGCGGGCGGGCTGCTCGAATTCATCGGGCGGCGGAGAAATCGTATCGTCCTCGGGAAGATCGATGGCCATGTCGTCCTAGGCGGCGAAAATCTCGGGGACGTGATCGGCCCCTTCCGCGTACCGCCGCGCCTCTTCGACAAGCTTGTCCATCGCATCGTCATCGCGCATCGGGTCATGATGGAAAAACGCGGGGCGCTTGACCTCGCCCGCAATCGCGTAGTCCACCACTTTCTGGAACGGGGAATGCCCCCACCCTAGCTTGGAGGGATACTCCTCGAGCGTGTACATCGCGTCATGAACGAGCAGATCCGCCCCGCTCAGGAAATTGACGTGGCTCCGGTCTTCGTGATGAATCGGGATAGTCCCCGGAGGAGCGTCCAACGGGTGAAGCGAATGGGGTTCGTGATCGGGGATATACACCAAAGAGGCCCCGCCCGAATCAAGGCGGGAGGCCAGCGTCAGGGAGGGATGGTTCGTGTAGCGCAGGGACGCCTTGGCCCCGCCCAGCGGAAAGGTTCCCTCGCCGAGGTTGGAGAAGCGAACTGTCGCTCCGAGCGCTTCGAGGTGAATCGGAAAATAGCTGTAGGACATCTGCCCGGAGAGGGTAGTGTTCAACTGATTGCCCATCCCGCCGGGGCCGTAGATGTCCCACTCGTTTCCGGGAATAAAAAGAGGAACGAAAAAAGGGAATCCCTGGATGTGGTCCCAGTGGGTATGGGTGATGAGGATATTGCCCTTCATGTTTTTCTTGCCCGAGGCCATCAACTCCTGACCGAGACCGTGGACGCCGGTGCCACAGTCGAAGATATTCAGCGTTCCGTCGTCCATGACGACCTGAATGCAGGGCGTATTCCCGCCGTAGCGGAGGGTAGTCGGCCCCGGTTTCGCCAAGGACCCGCGAACGCCCCAAAACCGAACTCGCACACTTCCTCCCTTCCCACAATGCCTTCTCGAAGGGCTCCGGACCCTATTCGATCAGGCAGGATGAGACAAACAAGCGGGAAAACAACGAACAAGCCCCGGCTGCAATCTGTAAAACTCCATCATTCTCAATAACTAACGGCCAGGGGAACCGCATCCGCCAAGTGCAGCAATTAATACAACCAGTTTAAACGAAAGCTTCAACTATCCCAAACGCCAGCGCTCGCCCACGGCCATCAGGCGGATTTGCCCCATATTTCCGTCCGATTCCCCGACCGCTCGCCTGAGTTCGCGAGGCGGGGCGTCCACCGGCTCGTCGGTCAAATCGAACGTTCCCCAGTGCATGGGAACCATCCATCTGGCGCGAAGCTCCTTGAAAGCCCGGTAGGCCTCCCCCGGCTTCATGTGGGCATACCGCATGAACCAGCGCGGCTCATAGGACCCGATGGGGAGCATCGCTACGTCGATGGGGCCGAATTTCCTCCCGTACTCGGCGAAGCCGTGAAAATAACCCGAGTCGCCGGCGAAAAAATATTTCCGCTCGCCGGACTCGATGAGCCACCCGCACCAAAGGCTTCCGTTCCGGGCCATCCAGAAGCGGTTCGACCAGTGCTGTGCGGGAAGGCAGGTGATCTTCCATTTTCCGTGACGTACGCTCTGCCACCAGTCGAGTTCCTCGGCCCGGCGGCCACGCTCGCTGAACCATTTCCCCAAACCCCTGGGGACGTACCACCGGACGCTCTCGGGCAGCGCATTGGCCGTCCACTCGTTCATGTGGTCGTAGTGGTTGTGGGAAAGGACGCAAAACGCGTCCCCNGGAATTTTCTCNACCGGAAGNCCGGGCGGCTGGACGCGGCCGTAAATCAGGGCGCGGGAACCNAAGTGCGGATCGGTNACNAACGTATCGGCGCCGTCCTTGACGACGAANGTGCAGTGCCCCGCCCAGGTGATCGACGCCCCTNGCTCGGGCTCGGAGAGNTAGGCGCCGTCGTTCTCGACCCGGGGCACCTCNGGCGGACGGGCCTTCTCGGCCAGAAANGGATTTCGGTAGTAGAACTTCCAGCGAAGAAACGAGCCAAACCGGTTGGGGCTCCGCCACCAGGGATTGAACCAGGCCCTGTCCCCGCCGTGGGGGAGATAAAGCGAATCCGGCGAGTGGGAGACGAGCCCCTGCGCCTCGGGCGGGGGAAGATCGGAGGGCGACGGGGGCTCGAAGCCGACCCGGCCACACCCGGCCATCGCCGCGCCCACGCCCCACGCCCCCGCTATCTTGATAAAACCCCGCCGGTCGATATTTTTTCTCATTTGAAAGGAAATCTATCACACACGGCATCGCCGGTTTTGTAACCGGCGTCACACTTCAAGAAAATAGCGGATATGGCCGAGGCGCTAGAAATACCGGACATCTCCGCACGGAGGACTCGTTTCGCGGAGCGCATCCCGGCCCTCGGGAGACAGTTGCTTTACGTAAGCTCCTTATCGGCCCGAGCCCCAAAGGAGTGGAAGCCAGTAATCGATAAATGAGGAAAATTCCACCCGGAACTCAAGAACCGTTTCCCCCCGCTCCAGCCGGAACCTAAATCGCCGCCTCGGACTTCAATCGGACACCGTACCGCCAAGGCTCGAGCACAGAGTAGGACGCCCGTCCGGTCTATTTCGCCGCCGCTTTCCTGGTTTCCTCGGCCTCGCGCATCCGCTTGAGCCCCATGGGGGCGAGGATGTCGGGCCGCCATTTGGCCTTATCCGGCGGCTCGGGCCACTCGTAGGGAAGATGGACGTAGGTGTTCGGACCCTCGGCCGACTCGATCAGGTCGGCCATGGCGTCGGTGATTTTCCGCTGTCCCTCGCGGTCGCCCACCTCGCCGAGTTGGCGGCCGAAGGGATACTGAACAAACGCGGCGCGCGAGACGGCGACTTTTTCCGTCATCTCGGGTACGTTGCTGAGAGAGACCGTGGCGATACCCGCCTTTTCGATTTCACGCTGAAGCAGTCCACCGGACCGGATGCAAAGCGGTCAGACGGGTATGATGAAGGCCGCATCCACGCCCTGGGCCTTCATGCTCTCGATCATCAGCGGAGCCGTACGTTTAATCAGCGGATTGAAATTCGGGATATAGCCCATGATGGAGTAGAGGGTGTCGGCGAGGCGGCCGATTTTCCCCTCTTTCTCGTAGTCGCCGAAAATGTCCACCGGCCAGGCCACGTTGCGGTCCTTCGCCAGGAAACTGGTGTCGATGTGGAGGTGGCTGTATTCCACATCGTCCTGGCCCGCCGTGCGGGGAATTTCGCGGTGGGTGGGGTCGCCCCAGGTGGGCTCGGCTCGCTCCCGGTCGTAGTCGAACGACTCGTCTCCCTTGAGGAAGATTCCGGCGGTGGATACGAGCGTCACATTGCACTCCGAGAGCGGTTTGGGCAGCGGGGTCCAGGGCGTCTGGGCCGGGTCGTTGGGCCGTTGCTGGGCCAGCCGCTCCCTTTGATCGTGAAAATAATTGCTGTCTACTTTCGTGATGGGCATGTGCGTCTCCTTGAATGAGTCCGTACGCTCGCCGGCGACAGGCCGGCCCAGTTTATCTCGCCTCCGAATCAATACTATTTTATCACGAATACTTACCGCGCCGGGCGGCCTTTCTCGCACCGGCGATCTTTCGGGGAAACTCCGGCAAATCAGCCCGGCGGATTATCCGGCGCCCCTCATTCGAGAAGCTTCCTTCCTTCGAGCAGCGCCGCGTCGTAGCGGAATTTCCCCCGGGGGTTCGCAAATTTGATCGACCCGCCGCCGCCCCTCATCACCCGGGCGCAGTGGTTTCTGTTTTCCCGTCCCACCGTCCGGCAGAGGATGTTCTTGCCCTTGATCCACCACTTTTTCCGGAAAACCCGCTTTTTATCCTCCCACGCTCCTTCTATTCCGCCGCCGGGAAGGAAATATAAAAACAGGGAGCCTTTCCCCCGGGGGCGGTACTTGATCGTCTTTCCGACGAGGATTGTCTCGATCTAGCTTCCGGAGAGGAATTTTGGATTCCCGGTTTTCGGGGCGGGGGTGGCCGGTCCGGCGGTAGCTGTGCGCTCTTTTTTTTCGACGACATTCAACCCGTAGATCCGCTCCGCGTTCTCGTAGGCGACCATGCGGGCGATTCTCGGCGGCAGCGACTTTACCGTTCCCAGCACTTCACGGAAAATTGGCAGCGGATTTTGGACATCCGCCATGGGAGAAGGATAAAACCCGTCGGTTCCCACCATGAACCGGCCGGGAAACTCCATGAACACTTCGCGCCACTCGGGGTTGAGACCCCGCCCCCCTTTAAACACCCAGTGCTTACCCGCGAACCTTTGATTTACTTTAATATTTATATAGAGGTTCTGATGTTTGGCCAGCAGGCGGCGGGTCAGCTCCGGGGAGCGCTGGTCGGTGGTGTCCATTCCCAGATGAACCCAAACGATTTTCGCTTTTGGATTATGGGCCAAAAGACGCTCAAACGCGGTGATATTTTCGGGCTCCCGGTCCGGGTTATTGTTGCTGCGGCGTTTCATTATTTCAGAAACTTGCTACTCCCCACATTATGCGGCGGAACAGAGCAAAAAGAGGCGGGAATCTTTGTAACCATATGATATAATTGGCTAAAATCGCCCGAGCGAGAGGATATCAG
>NYYB01000036.1 GCA_002685755.1 Nitrospinota bacterium | reverse complement strand
TATAAGTAGTTGTTTTTTATTAAATTAAGACGACATGCCGGAATTTCAAATGACTAGAAGAAGCGAACCGGAGCCCCGTTCATGGCTTCCTTGAAGTGCTTGCCGGACTTGAAGCGCACCACCTTTCGGGCGCTGATGGGGGCTTCCTCACCCGTTTTGGGATTCCGTCCGATGCGGGCTTTTTTTGAGCGCACCTGGAATGAGCCGAACCTCCTGAGAATCACAGGCTCGCCTACTTGGAGAGTTTCCTTGACGGTGGCGATGATGGCCTCGACGGCCTCCTCGGCTTTCACTTTACTAAGACCGGTATCTTCGGCGACGAGATTAATAATATCGATCTTGGTCAATGCTCCAACCCTCATTCCAAAATCGTTTGCGCGCCCGATTACGATGACTTACGGACTTCGCTTCAGAAGCGATGAATGGATAAAGGACCTAACCTTCTGAGCAAACAAACTTTAGCATTGAGCGGAAGGAAGAGCAACCCTGTAAATCCATGATTTCCATACGACTTCTATTCACTCGGAGGTAATAAACCGGCAAATGGAAAATTCCCTCCCCCGGCGAATGCAGGGGATCAAGCCCTTCCTGGTGATGGATATCCTCGAAAGAGCCCGCCAATTAGAGGTTGTGGGCCGGGAGGTCATCCACCTCGAGGTGGGGGAACCCGACTTCGAAACCCCCGAGGTCATCGTCCGGGCCGGCCAAAAAGCGCTTGCCGACGGACACACTCACTACACAACCGCCCTGGGAATTCCAGAGCTTCGCGAGGCCATTGCCGAGCGCTACAACCATCTTTACGGACTTTCGATCAGTTCCTCGCGCGTCGTTGTGACCAGTGGCACCAGCCCGGCCATGCTCATGCTTTTCTCGATTCTCATCGAGGAGGGCGACGAGGTGATTCTCTCGAACCCACATTACGCGTGCCACCCGAGTTTCATCCTCTCGGCGATGGGCGCCCCCGTTCTCGTTCCCGCCGGGGCCGAGGAGGACTTCGTTCTCCAGCCCGACGCTGTTCGGGAGCGAATCACCCCCCAGACAAAGTGCATTCTCATCAACTCTCCCTCGAACCCGATGGGCACCCGTCTCGATGGCGAGGAGATCGAGGCGCTGGCCGCCCTGGGCCCTCCCCTGGTCTCGGATGAGATTTACCACGGCCTGAGCTACGGCGAGCGAGACAGATCGGCCCTTGAGTATTCCGATGAGGCCTTTGTTATCAATGGTTTTTCAAAGTATTTCGCCATGACTGGCTGGCGGCTCGGCTACCTGATTGTGCCCGAGCGCTATGTCCGGCCGTTTGAGATTTTGCAGCAAAACTACTTCGTCTCACCCAATCCCTTCGTCCAGTGGGCGGGCGTGGCGGCCCTCCGGGAAGGTGTTCCCGCGGCGGAGGAGATGCGAAGGATTTATGCCGAACGGAGAAAAACCATGATTCGGGGACTGAAAAAAATCGGGCTTCCCGTCCACCGCGAACCCGATGGCGCCTTCTACGCTTTCGCCGACGCGCACCCCTTCGGCGAAAACTCGCTGAAACTGGCCCGGGAAATACTCGAGGCGACCGGGGTGGCCGTAGCGCCGGGCGCTGATTTCGGCCCCGGCGGAGAAGGCTACCTGCGTTTCGCCTACTGCAACTCGGTTGAAAATATTGAATTGGCCCTCGATCGCGTAGGCTGCTATCTGGCATCCAGATAGGCGCAAAAAAATTCTCCCTTCTCCCGGCGCCCGCCGAGGGAAGGGAGAACCGCGGCCAAATTCGCTAGCTTCGCCTACTCACCTTCATCGAAATCGCTGCCGCCGAACTCCGGCTCCATCTCGTCGGATTCCGCCTGGGAATTGGCCTCACGCCACTCGAGCTTATCCTCGATAATTTCGTGGTAAACGATTTCCTCGTGAGTGGCCAGCCCGTGAGAGTCCACCAGCGGCTCCGCCCCTTTTCGGAGCTGAGTCACCCGCCTGGCGAGCACAACGGATAAAAGAAACCGGTTCTCAACCTTATTGAGAGCCGCTTCGAAACTTTGATCGTAGGACATTGTTGAGGCCATATTTCCTCCACAAAATTCCGTCCGGAAAAGGGCGGCACACAGGCGCCAAGAGAAAGCGCGGCCCGGCCTTATTCCCTCCAAAGCCAGGAACGGGTTATGGACGAAATCTCCCCGGTTATCAACCGCGGGAGAGAATTATTTTATTATCCGATTCCCACATGCTGGACATACATCATCCGCAGCTCGGAGAGAACCTGCGAGAGGATTTGCTCCTCATCCTCCGAGAGGTTCCCCACCATTTTATCATTGACCATGGAAATCATGTCCACGAACATCTTGGCACTGCTGGGGTCTCCTCCGCCACTCCGCTCACCGGTCTGGGGATTAATGCCCATGGCCGCGATGGCATTGGTCTGAAGAATGGCGAGAAGCGTCTCGAACTCCCTGGAAACCTCACCCTCCTCGGGAGGCTCGCCCTCCCCGGCGAGACCGCCCTCTCCTGTGGGCGCTTCAGGCGGAGGCGCTTCCCCGGCGGCTCCGGCCGCCATCGAAGGCTCGCTTACAACCGGCCCGGGCGCCTCGGGCACCGGTGAAGAATCGGAAACCCCAGGGGAGGCCTGGGGAGGAGTCTCCACCCTCTCCTCTCCCCCGGAACCTTCGTCCTCGTCTTCATAACCCCGGATGGAATAGCGGCGATCCGAGACTTTAAACCCCTGCTCCTGCTCTTGTTCTTCCGATTCGATTTCGTCTGCCATGTCTTTCCCTCAATAAACCAATCCGAAAATTTCAGGCCGGATTCCCGCCAGTGATGCGCTACGAGGGCCAATCCTAATCCCTCTCGCCGCCGGGTGTCACCCTCGCGCCGCCGGGTGCCACTCCCTTAACCCACCATCCGCCCGCGGCTGATCAAACCCTCGAGGCGGCCTGCCCAGCCGCCGGAATTTTTGCGCCCATAAGCCTCAAGACCCGGCGGAACCCTCGCCAGATGCGGCGGAAGAGCCCCGCATAACCTTTTCCGTCCCAACCCGATTTCTTCGGCCCCCCTCCTTCGAGGGAGTCCAGCTCCCGAAAGAGCTTTTCCTGCTTTGAGGAGAGTTTCTTCGGCGTCTCCACAATGATCTGGACCATATGATCTCCCTTTCCCCTTCGCCCCGGAACCGGGAAACCCTCCCCGCTCAGCCGAAGCAGGTCACCTCCCTGGACCCCCCGGGGAACCTTAAGCCTCGACGAGCCATAGAGCGTCCTCACCTCAAACACGGCGCCAAGCGCCGCCTGGGGAAAGGTGACGGAGAGCTGGGTGAGCACGTCGCTTCCATCGCGGTGGAAATAATCGTGCGGCAGAAGGGACACCATGACGAACAAGTCACCGGCCGGGCCGCCCTTGAGGCCGCCCTCTCCCTCCTCCCGGAGCCGCAGCCTTCCGCCCTCGTCGATGCCGGGAGGAATCTTGATCTTCACCTTGCGATTCTCGGTGCGCCTTCCCTCCCCCTGGCACTCCAGGCAATGCTCGGCGATCCCGGAGCCCGCGCCGCCGCAGGTTGAGCAAGTGGTGCTGTAGGTGATGAAACCCTGGCGAAATGCGACTTGTCCAGATCCCTTACACGCAGAGCACTGGCGGATGGAGTCCGCCGATTTCGCCCCCGTCCCGCCGCAGTAGGCGCACTGCGATGTGCGCTCGAACCCGAGTTCGCGCTCGACGCCCAGAGCCGCTTCCTCCAGTGTCATTTCCATCTGGTAGGCCATATCGCGCCCGCGCTGGGGGCCGCCCCGGCGGCTTCGGCCGCCGCTCCTTCCGCCGCCGAAGAAATCCGTAAAAATATCGCCGAACGAGGAGAAAATATCGTCGAAATTCGAGAATCCCTGGCTGCCCATTCCGCTCAGGCCCTCATGGCCGAAACGGTCATACCTCGTTCGCTTCTCCGCGTCGCTCAGGACCTGATAAGCCTCGGATGCTTCCTTGAACATTTCCTCGGCCTCGGGATCGCCCGAATTCCGATCAGGGTGATACTTCATCGCCAAGTGGCGATAGGCTTTCTTGATATCGGCGTCGCCCGCCCCGTTGTCAACGCCCAGAATTTCGTAATAATCCCGCTTTCCGTTTACGTTCATTCAGATTCCCTAAATGTCATATGGCCCGTCCAACCGCCTCCGGCTAGGAAGGCGCGGAAAACTTTCCGACGGCGACAGTGCCCGGCCGGAGTACCTCGTCTCCGAGTAAATAGCCTTGCGCCAACTCCTCAACAACCAATCCATCCAGTTTGGGGTCGTTCACCTCGATCGTCCGAACCGCTTCGTGTCGCTCGGGGTCGAATTTTTCTCCCTTCGAGGAGAAGGGCTTCACGCCGAACGAAGCAAGCTCCTGGAAAAATCGGCCTTGGATCATCCGCACCCCCTCGACGAGGGATTCCAGGGCCTCCTGGCGCTTGGCCGGGTCCTCGAAGGGACCCGAAGCGGCGGCGGTCGCCCGTCCCATATCGTCGGCGATCCCTAGAAACGCCGAGACCGCATCCTTCCTGGCCTGCTGCGTCCGCCGCTCCAACTCCCGTCCCTGGCGGGCGCGAAACTCGGCCGACTCCTTGTCGATCCGCTCGATATGTCCGCGAAGCTTCTCCTCGGCGACAGCCACTTTTTTCTCGAGCTCCTCGACGAAGGTGGGCTTGCGGACAACCTCCTCCGCCACCGGCTCTCCTTCGGCCGCCTGATCGTCGTCCTCCGCACGGAGGCGCCGCCGATCGACGACCTTGGGGCCCTGCTCTTTGGCCTCGCCCTCGCCGGCCCCTGCTCCGGCCTCTTCCTCGTCCGCGGGTGTGGAACTCACCTCAACTCGATCCATGAACCATTTTCCTCCGATGATTTCCCTACCGCATATCCAGTAATCTTCGAATCCGCTCCTCCATCGGCGGATGGGTGCTGAACAGCCCGGCGAGCCCTTCCCCCGACATGGGATTCACGATGTACATGTGGGCGGTGGCCTCGCTCGCGCACTCCAGCGGCCGGCGATGCGCCGCCTCCTCCAGGTGCCCGAGCGCGTTGGCCAGCCCGTTCGGGCTGCCGGCAATCCGCGCCGCGGAGGCGTCGGCCAGATACTCGCGCGAGCGGCTCACCGCCATCTGAAGCAGCATTGCGGCAACCGGTGCGACAATCGCCGCCAACAAAATTCCCAACATTCCGCCGCCGCCCTCCTCGTCATCCCTTCGCCCGGCACCGAAGAAAACCGCGAACTGGGCCATCTGGGCGATGTACATGATCGCGCCGGCGAGGGTGGCGGCGACGGTGCCGATGAGAATATCCCGGTTCCCGATGTGGGCCAGCTCGTGAGCGGCGACGCCCTCGAGTTCCTCGCGGTTCAGCGTCTCCAGGATTCCCTCGGTGAAGGCGACCGCGGCGTGCTCGGGGTCCCGTCCGGTGGCGAACGCGTTGGGCGCTCCCTCGGGCACGATGTAAACCCTGGGCACCGGAAGCCCCGCCCTCCGGGCGAGACCGGCGACCAAACCGTAAATCTCGGGCGCGTGCTCGGGGAGAACCTCCTGCGCCCCGGTGGAGTAGAGCACCATCTTGTCCGAGTACCAATAGCTGTANCCGTTCATCGCAACGGCCAAAATCAGCGCAATGACAACCCCGGCGCGTCCGCCCACGANATTTCCNANCCACAAAATCAACGCGGTCAACAGCCCCAGCAAGAGGAACGTCTTGATCGAATTCGCGCTCAATTCNCTCTCCGTTTCATCCGGACCAGTTTGGCCGATCGTAGCGGGATCATAGCGCCCTTATCGGGACTCACGCACCTGAGTTGATCGCGCAACTCCTGCATGACGTCGCTCCTGAAAATCTCCTCGAACTCGGTCAGCCGCTCGACCGCCAGAACCAGTTTGGCCCTGAGGTCGATGATCACCTCAACGCCCGCGAGGTTAACGCCCATCTCCCGCGTCAGGGTGAGGATCATCTCCACGCGCTCGAGGTCCTCATCGGAGTAGAGGCGCGTTTTCCCTTCGCTCCGTCCCGGTTCGAGCAACCCCTCCCGCTCGTACATCCTGAGCGTCTGGGGGTGAACATCGAACATCTCGGCCACTACGCTGATCGTGTACTTGCCGTCCTTTCTCTGAACCCGGCGCGCCATCGGTGTCTCCCTAACTACCTACGCTAAATGCCCACGCTAAATACTCACGCCCGTCATCTCGGCGCGCGGGTCCCCGGGGTTTTTCCGATCAAACTCCCGGATCAACTCCTGGCTTCCCTCGTCGAGGTGTTTGGGGATTTGCACCTGAACCCTCACGTACAGATCGCCCTTGCCGGATCCCTTGAGGCGGGGCGCCCCCTTCCCGTTGAGGCGAAAGGTCTGTCCGGCCTGGGTGCAGGGCGGTATCGTCATCTTCGTGGTTCCCTCGTAGGTGTGAATATCCACCCGCGCTCCCAAAAGAGCCTCCGGCAAGGAGACCGGCAGATCGAGGTGGAGGTTATCGCCCTTTCTCTCGAAAAATTCATGCGGGCGCACCTTGGTGATGATGAACAGATCGCCGTTGGGCCCGCCGCTGGGCGATGGCTCGCCCTTTCCGGCCAGCCGTATCTTCGATCCGTTCGAGACGCCCGGAGGCACCTTCACCTGAATCCGCTCGGTAGTCCGGAGGGTTTGGCCACCTCGATTCTCGGTCTTGGGAACCGTGAGGGTCGAGTTGATTCCCCTGAGGGCGTCGTTAAAACCAATTTCCATCGAGTAGTTGACGTCGTTGCCCTTTACCGGCCCCTGTGGGCGGGGTGTCCCCCAGAATCCGCCGCCGCCCCGCCTGCCACGGCCCGCGCCGCCCGCGCCACCGAATATGGAACCGAAGATGTCCCCGATGCCGAATTCGCGGAGGATATCTTCGACATTTTGCGGCGCGCCGCGATCTCCCCACGGGCTTCCGCCCGCGAAGGCGGCGTGTCCCACCGCGTCGTACTGGCGGCGCTTGTCCTTGTCCGAAAGGACGGCGTAAGCCTCGCTGATTTCCTTGAAACGGTCCTCGGCGCTCCTGTCGCCCGGATTTACGTCCGGGTGAAATTTTCGGGCGAGCTTCTTGAATACCCGCTTGATTTCATCCTCGGTCGCACCGCGGACGACGCCGAGAACCTCATAGTAGTCTTTTTTGGCCATTCGCCCTGACTCTCCCAGGGGCGCTAGGGTTTTATTCCTTGTCCTTGTCCACTTCCTCGAACTCGGCGTCCACTACTTCGCCCTCGGCCGCCTCGCCCTCCGGGGCGCCGCTCCCGTTCTCGGGCGGCGCGTCCCCTCCGGGAGCTTCGGATCCCTCACTCGCCTGCTGATACATCACCTCGGCGAGCTTGTGCGAGGCGGTCTCGAGCTTGCCCTTGGCCTCGTTGATCTCCTCGAGACCGGCGTCGGCATTTTCGAGGGCTTTCCTCACCTCGGCGATGGCTTCCTCGATCGCCTTTTTATCGTCCTCGGAAACTTTATCCTCGTTCTCCTTGAGCATTTTATCGGTGCTATATGCCAGACCGTCGGCCTGGTTTCGGGTCTCGACCAACTCGCGGTTTTTCTTGTCCTCCTCGGCGTGCACTTCGGCCTCGTTCACCATATTCTTGATTTCATCTTCCCCGAGACCGCTCGAACTGGTGATGGTGATCGCCTGCTCCTTGCCGGTGCCCAGGTCTTTCGCTGAAACGCTGACGATTCCGTTAGCGTCGATGTCGAAGGTGACCTCGATTTGCGGAACCCCGCGCTGGGCCGGCGGAATCTCGGTAAGGTGGAACTTGCCCAGCGTCCGGTTGTCCCGGGCCATTTCGCGCTCGCCCTGGAGGACGTGAACCTCCACCGAGGGCTGGTTGTCGGCCGCCGTGGAGAATGTCTCGCTTTTTCTCACCGGGATTGTCGTATTGCGCTCGATAAGCCTCGTCGCCACGCCGCCGAGGGTCTCGATGCCCAGCGAGAGCGGGGTAACGTCCAGCAAGAGGACGTCCTTGACGTCGCCCGCAAGAATTCCTCCCTGAACCGCAGCGCCGACGGCGACCACCTCGTCCGGGTTCACCCCCTTGTGGGGGTCCTTGCCGAAGAATTTCTTGACCGTTTCCTGAACGAGGGGCATCCGGGTCGAACCGCCGACGAGAACCACCTCGTCAATCTGGCTCGGCTCGACGCCCGCGTCGTCGATGGCTCTCCGGCAGGGCCCCAGGGTCCGCTCCACCAGGTCGCCCGCCAACTGCTCAAGCAGCGAGCGGGAGAGCTTGATGTTCAGGTGCTTGGGCCCCGATGCGTCCGCCGTGATGAAGGGCAGGTTGATATCGGTTTCCATCGAACTCGAAAGCTCGATCTTGGCCTTCTCGGCCTCCTCACGAAGCCGCTGCAGGGCCATCGGGTCCTGGGAGAGATCGAGCCCCTGGTCTTTCTTGAACTCCTCGAGCATCCACTCCATGACGAGTTGATCGATGTTGTCGCCGCCAAGGTGGGTGTCGCCGTTGGTCGCCTTCACCTCGACCACGTTGTCGCCGACCTCGAGGATAGACACGTCGAACGTCCCGCCGCCGAAGTCGTAGACGGCGATCAGCTGGTCCTTTTTCTTGTCGAGCCCGTAGGCCAGCGCGGCGGCCGTCGGCTCGTTGATGATCCGCAAGACGTTGAGGCCCGCGATCTGGCCTGCGTCCTTGGTCGCCTGGCGCTGGCTGTCGTTGAAGTAGGCGGGCACGGTCACGACCGCGTCCTCGACTTTCTCGCCCAGATAGTCCTCGGCCGCCTGCTTGAGCTTCTGAAGGACCATTCCCGCAATCTCGGGCGGGGCGTGAAGCTCTCCCTCGATTTTTATGCGCACGCCGCCGTCGGCATCGACCACCTCGTAGGGCACCATCTTGACCTCTTCGGGCACCTCGGAGTGGCGCCGCCCCATGAACCGCTTGTTCGAGTAAATCGTGTTCGTGGGGTTCGTCACCGCCTGGCGCTTGGCCACCAGGCCCACCAGGCGCTCCTTGTCCTTTGTGTAGGCGACGACGCTCGGGGTCGTCCTGTTTCCCTCCTGGTTGGGAATCACGGTGGGCTGGCCGCCCTCCATGATCGCCACGACCGAGTTTGTCGTTCCCAAATCGATTCCGATTACTTTTCCGGCCATTTCCGTCTCGCTCCTTTATGGAATTTCGTTTGAATTTTGGATTAATTTCCGCCCTCCGGCCGGCGCCTGAAAAACTCGCCAAAACCGCCGGTTGGATTCTTTCAGCCAACAATGCTCCCTGACTAGGTCTTCACCTCCTCGGCCTCCTTCACGACGGCGAAGGCGAGCGCGTCCGTGCCGCTCTGGTGATCGGCCTCGACGGTTTCGCCCGGGTGAATTTCACTCCCGAGGAGTTTTTTGCTGAACGGATTGAGCAAATAGGTCTGGATCGCCCGCTTGAGGGGCCGGGCGCCGTATACCGGGTCGTAGCCCCGCTCGGCGAGGAAATCCTTGGCCTCATCGGTCAGGAGGAGCGTGACGCGCTGGGCGGCGATGCGCTCCTTGAGCCTGAGGAACTGGATTTCGACGATCTCGCGAATCTGCGCCTCGTCCAGCGCCTCGAAGGGGATCACCTCGTCGATGCGGTTGAGGAACTCGGGCCGGAATACATGGCGAAGGGCCGCCAGCGCCGACTTCGGGTCCTTCGTCGAGGACTCGTCCGCGGGCAGAAAACCCATCCGCGTCTCCGAAAGCTCCTCGGTCCCGACGTTGCTCGTCATGATGACGACCGTGTTGCGGAAATCCACCGTCCGCCCGTGACCGTCGGTGAGGCGTCCGTCGTCGAGCACCTGAAGCAGGAGGTTGAACACCTCGGGGTGGGCCTTTTCGATCTCGTCGAAAAGAAGCACCGAGTAGGGCCGCCGCCGTACCAGCTCGGTTAGATGCCCGCCCTCGTCGTAACCCACATAGCCCGGCGGCGATCCGATCATCCGCGCAACCGAGTGCTTTTCCATGTACTCGCTCATATCGACGCGGATCATGGCCGCCTCATCGTCGAACATAAATTCCGCCAGCGCCCGGGCGAGTTCGGTCTTGCCCACCCCCGTCGGTCCCAGGAAGATGAACGAGCCGATGGGACGGTCGGGGTCGGTGATTCCGGCGCGTGCGCGGCGCACAGCCTCGGCGACGGCCTCGACGGCGCGGGCCTGGCCGATAACGCGGTCGTGAAGCCGCTCCTCCATGTGGAGGAGCTTTTCGCGCTCGCCCTCGAGCAGCCGCGTCACCGGCACCCCGGTCCAGCGGCTCACGATGCCGGCGATATCCTCCTCGCCCACCTCCTCCTTGAGCATCCGGTTCTCGCCCTTTTGCTCCAGGAATGCGTTGGCCTCCTCCAGCTCTTTTTCGGTGGAGATGATTTCGCCGTAGCGAATCTCGGCCGCCCGTCCCAGGTCGCCCTTGCGCTCGGCCCGCTCGGCCTCGCCCTTAAGGTCCTCGATCAGTCCCTTGAGTTCGCGGATACGACCGATGACTCTCTTCTCGTCCGCCCAGCGGGAGCGCAGGCTTCCGGTTTCGTTTTTCAGGTCGGCGATATGCTTGCGAATCTCCTCCAGGCGCTCGGCGCTCTCCTCGTCTTCTTCCTTTTCGAGCGCGCGCTCCTCGATCTGGTAGCGGAGCTGAGCGCGCTCCTTTTTGTCGATCTCCTCGGGCAGGCTGTCGATTTCGAGCCGAAGGGCGCTCGCCGCCTCGTCGATCAAGTCGATGGCCTTGTCCGGTAGCTGGCGATCGCTGATGTAGCGGTGCGAAAGCGTGGCCGCCGACATGAGGGCATTATCGAGGATGCGCACGCCGTGGTGGACCTCGTAGCGCTCCTTGAGTCCGCGCAGGATGGAAACCGTGTCCTCCACGCTCGGCTCGACGACGATGACGGGCTGAAAGCGCCGCTCCAGGGCGGCGTCCTTTTCGATGTGTTTGCGATACTCGTCGAGAGTGGTCGCGCCGACGCAGTGAAGCTCGCCCCGCGCGAGGGCGGGCTTGAGGAGGTTCGAGGCATCGACCGCTCCCTCGGCGGCCCCCGCGCCGACGACGGTGTGCAACTCGTCGATGAAGAGAATGATCTCGCCCTCGGACTCGCTCACTTCCTTGAGCACTGTTTTGAGGCGGTCCTCGAACTCGCCCCGGTACTTCGAGCCCGCGATCAGGGCGCCGATGTCGAGCGAGATCAGGCGCTTGTCCTTGAGCCCCTCGGGGACATCTCCGTTGACGATGCGAAGGGCGAGGCCTTCGGCGATGGCCGTCTTTCCGACGCCGGGCTCCCCGATGAGCACGGGATTGTTCTTGGTGCGGCGGGAGA
>NYYB01000035.1 GCA_002685755.1 Nitrospinota bacterium | reverse complement strand
CTGCTCCGAACATCACCCTCACCCCCTGGATCGGTTGGCAGTACAATAAAGGTACCGGCAACGAGCGGTTGAATAACCTCGACCCCGAGAACGCTGACGGCGCGAACGCGGGCAACACGATACTGGATGGAACAACCAACCTGCCCACCGCAGCCTCGTCCGACAGGGACATCTGGTATTACGCTCTCCACCTGAACGCCAAGTTCGGAATCGCGAGCATCAAGGCCACGGGCGTGATCAACAACGGTGAGATTGACTTCAGCCGCGGCGTCAACGCCGACGGGCGTTCTGACCTCGACGTCGAGGGTTATGCCGTCTTGATCCGCAGCTGGCTGAACTTTGGCAAGCTGAAGGTTGGTTTCTACGGCTCCTGGTTGCCTGGCGACAAAGATATCACGAGCGCCACGGGCGACTTCGGCACTCAGCCCGACAACAAGCTGACCCGCTTCACCTCGATGAGGAACGGCGACAGCACCGGCTCCGGCTGCGCGATCGACGGCCCGCAGCTTTACACCAGACGCCGTTACAGCACGAAGGTCGTCGGCTTTACCGATAACCGGTGCGGCAACGGCGACGGCGGCGCCAGGGGCAACGGCTCGCACATTTACGAGCTGTTGCTCAAGTACAAGCTCACCAAGCAGCTCGGGCTTGAAGGTAACATTTCCTTCATCCGTTCGGCCGCTGCGCGGGCCGATATCGACACCGATGCCGACGGCATTGCCGACACCCTGTTCGTTTCGGATAAGAGCATCGGCACCGAGCTCGACATCTCGGCCAAGTACGACATCTACAAGGGCCTCTGGGCGAGGCTGACCTATGCACACTTGTTTGCCGGCGACTACGGGAAATCCTCTACTGTGGGTACCCGTGCCTTCGACGACTCGTGGGCGCTTTACTGGGAACTTCGCCACACGTTCTAAGGCTGATATAACGGTCAGAGAGCCACCGGCTCCCGGACCGAAAATCGGCTAGCAAAAATTCCCCGGGAGGGTCTCGGCCCTCCCGGGGTTTTTTGTCTCGAAATATTTCTGCCGCCGCGGCCGGAGGGGAAAGGCGGTTGACCGGCGAAGGGCGAATGGATACGCTTTCGAGGCTTTCAGGGGCTTCTCTGCAGGGAGGGGGGAACGGAGGCGGAAGCCCCTTGTAGTTGCCCGGTTTCGCAGCCAAGGCGCCGGCATCCCCCACGATGGACGCGGAATATGAAGTTCCACTCCTGACATGATTCAGCCCAGCGGTATCCGGTGAGGCAATCGTTATCAGCAAATCGATTCTGCGCCTCCGTCCGGCGGGCGCAGGCGGTGAACCGCGCTATATGAATGAGGAGAACATGCGAAAGTATCATTTGTTGGCCCCCGGTCCCACGCCCGTGCCCCCCCGGGTACTCGAGGCGATGGCGCGGCCCCTGATGCACCACCGAACAAAGGAATTCGAAGCACTTTTCGAGGAGGTCCGCAGTGGGCTTTCCTGGCTCTACCAGTCCGAAGGGGATGTCATTATGTTGGCGGCCTCGGGCTCGGGCGGCATGGAGGCCTCGGCGGCGAATCTCCTTTCTCCGGGCGATTCGGCTCTGGTGGTCGAGGGGGGGAAATTTGGAGAGCGGTGGGTGGAAATATGCCGCGCCTACGGATTTGAAACGGACGTCATCTCGGTCGAGTGGGGCCGGTCGGTCGATCTCGGCGAGGTGGAGAGCCGCCTCAGGGCGGGTGGCCACCGGGCCGTTTTCGTTCAGGCGAGCGAGACCTCAACCGGGGCGAAGCACGATGTCCGGCAACTGGCCGAGGTCGTCCGGCGCACCTCGCCCGATACGCTCGTCGTTGCGGACGCCATCACCGCTCTCGGGGTCTACGACCTCCGGCCCGAGGAATGGGATTTGGATGCGGTTATCACGGGCAGCCAAAAGGCGTTGATGCTTCCGCCTGGCCTGGCCTTCGTCTGGTTGAGCGAGCGCGCCTGGGCGGTGGCCGAGAAGGCCGGGAGCCCACGCTTTTATTTCGATTTGCGCATCGAGCGGAAAAGTCAGGCGAAAAACACCACCGCCTGGACGCCCGCCATTTCGCTCGTCGAGGGCCTCAGAGTGGCGCTGGAAATGATGCGAGGAGAGGGTCTTGAAAATATTTTTGCACGCCACGCACGACTGGCCGGCGGCATGCGCTCGGCTCTTCGCGCCCAGGGGCTCGGTATCTTTCCCAGGGATCTTCTGAGCGAATCGGTCTCGGCTGTCAGTGTGCCCGAGGGGATAGATGGAAAAGCGATTCCCCGGCTGATGCAGAACGAGCAGGGAATCACCATCGCCGGCGGCCAGGGCCACCTGAGCGGGAAAATTTTCAGAATCGGACACATGGGCTATGTCGATGAATCGGACATGCTGGCCGCGATCGGTGGCCTCGAAAGGGTGTTGAGCAGCCTTGGCCATGAACTCGAGAAAGGCGCGGGGCTAACCGCCGCACAAGAGGAATTCGGGAGATGAGCGCAGACATCAGGGTTTTAATTTCGGAGCCTCTCTCGTCCCGCGCCGAGGAAATCCTCTCGGGGGCGGAGGGTTTCGAGGTCATCAACAAGCCGGGGCTTCCACGGGAGGAGTTAATCGAGATCGTCCGGGATTGCGACGCTCTTCTGGTGCGCAGCGCCACAAATGTGGACGATGAAATCCTCGGCGCCGGCGACCGGCTCAAGGTTGTCGCCCGAGCCGGGATCGGGGTGGATAACATCGATTTGGAGAGCGCGAGCCTTCGCGGGATCCTGGTGGTCAACGCGCCCGACGGCAATATTATCACCACGGCGGAGCACACCGTGGCCTTGTTGTTCGCCCTGGCCCGGAAAATTCCCGCCGCGGTCCGATCGGTGAAGGAGGGACATTGGGAGCGGAGCAAGTTTGTCGGGAGCGAACTCTCCTCGAAAGTTCTCGGTGTGATCGGTCTCGGACGGGTCGGTTCAACGGTGGCGCGGCTGGCCGGTAACCTGGGCATGAACGTGCTCGCCTACGATCCGTTTATTTCGGCGGAGGCGGCCGAGAAACGAGGTGTGAAGCCGGTGTCGCTGGACGAGCTTCTCGTTCAATCCGACTACATCAGTCTCCATGTTCCGAAAACACCCGAGACGGCAGGCCTGATTGGGGCGGAGGAGATCGCCCGGATGCGCTCCGGAGCCTGCATTGTGAACTGCGCGCGAGGCGGGCTTCTCGACGAGGAGGCCGCCGCCGCCGCCCTCGACAGTGGGCAACTCGCGGGCGTAGCTCTCGATGTATACGCTGTTGAGCCTCCCGGGGCGGAGAGCGCTCTTGTCGGGCGTGACGACGTTATCTGCACCCCTCATTTGGGAGCCTCCACCAAGGAGGCGCAAGAGAACGTCGCGGTCAGCGTAGCCGAACAAGTGGTGGCCTATCTGACAACGGGTGGTGTCAAGAACGCGGTGAACCTTCCCTCGCTCAGCGCGGAGGACTTGGAGCGGCTTGGCCCCTACCTTGATCTGGCCGAGCGGCTGGGAAGTTTCCTGGCCCAGCTGACGGGAAGCGGGCCAAAGGCCCTCGAGGTGACATACGGAGGCCCGCTCGAGGGCCCGGTGGAACCGCTTGCCGCAGCCGCCCTCAAAGGGCTCCTGGGGCATTTTATGAGCGGCGCCCGTGTGAATCTGGTAAACGGTCCCATCCTGGCCAAGGAGCGGGGAATCGAGATCGTGTCCACTTACCGGAGCGAGATGCCTGTGTACACGAACTTGATTGAGTTGAAGGTGCGCACCGACAGGGGAGAGCGCTCCGTCGCGGGAACATTCATTCATGAAAACGAGCCGCGCATCGTGCGGATCGATCAGTTCAGCGTTGACGCTGTTCCCGAGGGGTACATGCTCATATTCACGAACGACGATCAGCCCGGAATGATTGGCCTGATAGGAACCTTGCTCGGAGAGCACAAGATTAACATCGCCGGCATGCAACTCGGCCGGACGCGGAAAAATGACAGGGCGGTGGCGATTCTAGCGGTGGACGATCCGATTCCGGATGAGGTGATGGAAAAGGTCCGTTCCATTCCGAATATCAATGACGCCAATCTCGTCCTGTTGTGATGTGAAAGGGTTAAGGTGGCGGATTCATGAATCCAGGTAATCCGACAAAAGCGATGCCGAAGGGGTCGAGAGTATTTCTCCCCGAGCAGGCCGGCCGAAAAAGACGAATCGAAACGCGCCTTCTTGAGGTGTTCGCGCGGTGGGGGTTTCGTCAAATCGTGACGCCCGCGTTCGATCTTTACGCGCCTGGAAATGGGGGACAAATCCGGGATACCCAGACCTTCCGCCTTGTGGACATGGACACAGGGGGGCTCCTGGCGCTTCGCTCGGACGTGACGCCCCAGATTGCTCGCCTCGCGGGGACTATTCTTTCCGACCATCCCCGGCCGCTCCGGCTTTCCTATGTGACCAATGTTTTTCGCCATGCCCATGTGGCGGGCGTTCTTCGGCGTGAATTTTGGCAGGCGGGGGTAGAGTTGATCGGTCTCGTTTCGCTTGAGGCCGACGTCGAAATGATCGCAATCGCGATGGAGTGCTTTGAGCAGAACGGGGTGGAGAACGTCCGAATGTCTTTGAGTCACACCGGTTTCATCCGGGGGCTTTTGGGCGCTATGCGTCTCGCTGAAGAAAAAAGGAGAGATATTCTCGATGCCGTAGCGCGGCGCGATGCGTCGGGGCTTGAAGAGCTGATCAAGGATGTTCCCTCCAAGGGGGGCGATGCGGGGGTTTTGCTGGATTTGCCGGAGTTGTTCGGCGGAAAAAAGATTCTCGACCGAGCTCTTAAGAAGGTGAAAAATCCCTCGTCGCGCCGTGCCATCGAGGAACTCAAGCAGGTCGAGCACATGCTCGAACTTTACGGCCTCTCCGACCGGGTCATTTTCGACCTGAGCGATATTCGGGATTTTGAATATTATACCGGGATACTTTTCGAGGGTTTCGTCGAGGGGACCGGGTATCCGGTTTGCGGCGGCGGACGGTATGATCGTCTGCTGGGACGCTACGGCGGTGACGGACTTGGGACGGGCATTGCCATCGATATCGATCAACTGCTCCTGGTCACGCCGGACGGGGACATCGACGGCCTAGGCGGGGATTTCCTTGTGATCGATTTTACGCGCGAAAAAAGGATTGGAATCCAGGTGGCCCGTGAATTAAGAGCCGCCGGCTGGCGCGTTGCCAGGGACATCATTCGGCGGGATTTACCCGAATCGCTCGAATACGCTCGGCGGGCAGGCGTTATGCGGTGTATTGTCGTGGAGCGAAACGCGAATAAAACCGACCAGTTCCGAATCGTGGAGCCCTCTGGCAAGGAGCAGGGGGTTTGTCACATGAATGAGTTGGCGACGTGGATTATAGGATTGGGGACAGAGAGATGAGCGTTCTTTCCGTGATCGGAGGCCAGTGGGGCGACGAGGGCAAAGGAAAGGTGGTGGATCTGCTCGCTCGCCAGGTCGAGGTGGTGGCGCGCTATCAGGGTGGGGCCAACGCCGGCCACACGGTTGTCGCCGACGGCAAGGAGTTTATCCTTCATCTGATTCCCACCGGGATTCTCCACCCTCATGTTCACTGCATCATCGGATCGGGCGTGGTGGTGGACCCGGTCGCTTTGGTCGATGAAATCAAGCAACTCCGCGAGGGGGGTATCCAGGTCGGTGGCAATCTGGTCATCGGCAAACGCACTCATATGATCATGCCCTACCACAAGGTGCTCGACTCCCACATGGAAGAGCTTTTGGGGGTGAATCGAATCGGAACGACCGGCCGAGGTATCGGCCCCGCCTACTCGGACAAGGCGGCGCGGCTGGGCATCCGGGTATGCGATCTTTACGACGAGAAAGTGCTCGCCGATCGCGTGCGCGTCAGCCTGGCGATCAAAAAACGCCTTCTCGCGGGTATCTCCCTCGACGAGGAGGAGCGCCGCGCTCTCGAGGAAGACTATATCCTTGAAGTCTGCGATGAAGTGCGGGAGATTCTCGCCCCCCATGTGCGAAACACCGATGCGGAGATCCTCGAGGCCATCACGAATAACCGGCGAGTTCTTCTTGAGGGCGCCCAGGGGATTCTCCTCGATCTGGACATGGGGACCTATCCCTATGTGACATCGAGCAACACCGGTGTCGGGGGGGCGCTCAGCGGGCTCGGCATGCCGTTGGGCAAGGTGGGCGCCGTTGTCGCGGTGATGAAGGCCTACTGCACACGGGTGGGCCAGGGGCCGTTTCCCTCCGAGCTTCACGGGGACGAGGGGGAGCGTCTGCGGCTGGGTGGAGGCGAATTTGGCGCCACGACCGGGCGGCCGAGGCGGTGCGGGTGGTTCGATGCCGTAGCGGCGTGTCATGCCGTCCAAGTTACGGGGGCCGATGCGCTCGTGGTGACGAAACTCGATGTTCTCGATAATCTCGATAGTATCCGGATTTGCGTCGGCTATGAAATTGGCGGTAAGCGCATCACCACTTTTCCGGCGGAGGCCACAATTTTAGAGAGGTGCATACCGGTTTATGAGGATTTTCAGGGCTGGAAGGAGCCAACGGCGGGTGTCCGGAATTACGGCGATTTGCCCGTTAAGGCAAAGGAATATCTGAGCCATCTCGGTCGTTTGACCGGAAAGCCGATCTGGATGATTTCCACCGGCCCGGACCGTGAGGATACGATAGAGGTCAGGAATCCGTTTTCCGTAATCGAAGAGGGCCTAGGTTGATCTTTCAAAGGATTCAGAGGCGGAATTTTTGCCGATATTTGGTGTTTTGCTTCATGCTGGCCATTTTTGGGTGCGCACCCGGGGGCGCACCTTCGGGGGATGTCAAAAAGGGTAGCCGGCCCGCGGTGAAGCCCAAATTAAAGTCGAAGCAGCTTTCGGGAATCGGGAAATACCAGGTTGTCCGCGTCGACGCGGAGGGTGTTTATCCCCGGAATTTAAATGTGGAGCAGGGCTCGACAGTCATCTGGTTTAATGCGACTGACCGGTACATATCTGTCGTTTTTAGCAAGGGCGATGTCCTGAACCGGGTCACCCGGGCGCCGACCCTGTTTTTCTTGGCTCCGGACGGCACTTATGTAAGCGCGGCTTTTGGCTCGGGTGCGACGGCGAGCACCGCGTTCGCCAGGCCCGGAACCTTTTATTATTTTGTGACGGGGTTGCCGGTGTCGGACGGGGAAGCGTTTGCACAGGTTGTGGTGAAATAATCCTGGCGGCGAAATGATGAGGTACTAGGTGCCCGCGGACAATGTATCTTTGGGTTTTGCTTTCCTGGCAGGGGTGTTGAGTTTCGCCTCCCCTTGCGTACTTCCGCTATTTCCAAGCTACATCTCCTATATCACCGGTCTTTCTTATGAAGAAATCAAGGGTGGCGGGGAGGAGCAGAGCGTCCGGCGCCTGATTCTTCTAAACTCCATATCCTTTATCTTGGGATTTTCGGTGGTTTTCGTCGCCTTGGGGGCGAGCGTCTCTTATCTGGGAAACCTGGTGTTCTCCTACCAGGACGGAATCCGGATCGGCGGCGGAATTATGATCACCATGTTCGGCCTCTATATCGGCGACCGGGCGCTTGAGTTTCGCCTCCAGTCGCTCCTCAACGCCCTGCCCTCGGCGGCCTCGGGGGCGGTGGCCCTGTTTATGCTGTTGGGCGGCGCTATCGGGATCAGCCGCGCCTTGCCGACGCTGGGCGGCGTTTTGATGGCGCTGGGTCTTTACGCGGCGGCGGCGGTATTCTTTCCGGCCCTCTCCCAGGAAAAACGGTTTTCGCTGAACAGCAAGCCTGCGGGGTGGGCGGGCAGTTTCGTTGTCGGGGTGACTTTCGCCGCGGGCTGGACGCCTTGCGTAGGGCCGATTCTGGGGAGCATTCTTCTTTTTGCCGGGACTAAGGAAACGGCGGGTCAGGGTGTGCTCCTGCTGGCGAGCTATTCGGCCGGGCTGGGCGTTCCTTTTCTAATCAGCGGTTTGGGTGTTGGCTACTTCTTTAAATTCTATCAATCCTTCCGCAGGTATTTCCGGGCGGTCGAACTGGGAAGCAGCGTGATGCTGCTCGCTGTCGGCCTATTGCTGATCTCGAACTATCTGAGCATTCTTTCGGCCTATCTCATTTTCTGGACGGGCTACACTGGAATTTAACTCCCTACTTCACATCGAACGCCGAAAATTCGCCGGTGGCGGAGCTCCGCTCCTGCTCGACTCGGGAGACTTGTGCCAGGGGAGGGCCCTCCCGGGACCAGCCGAAAAGGCGCTCAAGCGCCTCTCCACCGCCCTCGGCCACCAACTCGACAGAGCCGTCGTGCAAGTTTCGCACCCATCCGGTCAGGCCCAGCGCCTCTGCCCGATCACGGGCGCTGGCGCGGTACCAAACGCCCTGCACCCGGCCTCTGATGACCAGCCGAAGCCGCTCCTTAGCACCTTCCATGATCCTCGACCCGGAAACCTAAGGGGTCACCGGGATGCCGCCCCCTGGGCAATGGCCTGGGCGAACACTTCCGCGGCCACCCGGGGGTCCTCGGCGTCCCGAATCGGACGCCCGACGACGAGCAGGTCGGCCCCGTCCTTCACGGCCGTCTGGGGGGTCTCGGCCCGCGCGTGATCGTCGTGCCCGCCCGAGGCGAGCCGGACGCCTGGCGTCACGATGAGGAGTTCTCCCCCGAGTTCCCGGCGCAGGGAAGCCACTTCGCGGGGGGAGGCGACGAGGCCGTCGATGCCGGCCGAGCGGGCCAGGGCGCCCGCCGCCAGGACCTGCTCTTCGACCGGGCGTTCGATGCCGACGGCGGACAACGCCGACGCATCGAGGCTGGTCAGGACTGTAACGGCGAGGATAGCCGGCGGGCTCTGGCACCGGTCGCGCCCCCTGGCGCAGGCCTCGAGCATAGCAGGCCCGCCGGCGGCGTGGACGGTCAGGAGCGAGACCCCGAGCGCCCCGGCCGATTCGACGGCACGCTCCGCCGTGGCCGGGATATCGTGATACTTCAGGTCCAGAAAAACGCCTTGTCCCCGCTCTAGGACAGACTCCACGGCGCGGGGTCCCTCACGGGTGAAAAGTTCCATCCCGATCTTGAACCAACGGACGCGCCCGCCCAGAGAATCCACCAGGCGGAGGGCCTCGTCCAGGGTGGGGAGATCGAGGGCGCAGACGATCCGATCCTCGGGAGTGAGAGGGCCGCGCGGATCCGGGAGGGTCATTATTCTTCGTCCTCCTCCTCACTCTCATCCTCGTCGTCCCAATCGCTCTCGACCGCCTCGGACTCGGCTTTTTTCAGCTTTCGGCGGAAGAGGATCTTCGAGGCGGCGACGCTGACCTCGAAAAGGATGAGGAGCGGCCCGGCCATGAGCACCTGGGTGATCACGTCCGGGGGCGTTAGGGCCGCCGCGACAACGAAGGCACCGACGTACATATAGCTCCGGTTCGAGGTCAGGAACTGCGGTGTGACGACACCGGCCTGGACAAGAAGCAAGGTGACCAGGGGGACCTCGAAGACAACCCCGAACACAAGAATAAGCTTAAAAATAAAGGAGATATAAAAACCTATGGAAATCTGGGGTGTAATCGTCTCGGTCGCGAAGCTGAGCAGGAATGAGAGCCCATAAGGCAGAATCAGGAAGTAGCAAAACACCGCCCCCGTGGTGAAAAGGATCATCGAGGTTAAGACGAAAATGACGGTGTAGCGCCTTTCGCGGGAGAGGAGGCCCGGGGCGCAGAATTGCCAGATTTGAAAAAGCGTGACCGGGAGCCCGATAAAAAGAGCGGCGTAGATGGCGATTTTCAGGCGGGCGAAAAAGGCTTCGGTCGGAGAGATAAAAATGAGATTTTGTCCGGCGATGGGCCGCTGGGCGATGGTGAGAAGCTCAGCCGAAAAAAAGTAGGTAATCAGGAACAGTCCGAAGATGGTCCCGAGGATTGTCAGAATTCGGTTGCGCAGTTCGGTCAGGTGCCCCGAAAGGGGCATGGAGCCTTCTTCGCTCACGTCGCTTAGGCCCTCTCCTTGGGAGGCTCGTCGGTCGANTCGTCGGAGGAGGTTGGTGGGGGAGCAGTTGNGGAGGCCTCGTCCGTATTTGGGGAATCCGTCGGCGAATGGGGATCGATACGGTTCGGTTCCTTTTCTTCNGCCGCTGCGCTTAGGGTGGAGGACTTGGCGCTCGAGGTTTCCTCGGTCTCAAAGTCCGAGTCGAGGTTGATGGAATCCTGAAAGTCCGAGGTCGCACGTTTGAAGTCCCTCAACGTTTTTCCGAGGGTCTTGGCGAGATCGGGCAAACGCTTGGGCCCAATTACGACGAGGGCCACGACGAAAATAATAATCAGTTCCGGGACTCCGATGCTTCCGAACAATTTTCCAACCTCTGGTGGTAGGGGAATCGGCTTCAAGGGGTTATACCAAATCACGGGAACGGGGTGAATGGTGAGGCATGAACTCCGGTGGGGGCCTCGAGGGGTGATTTTCGGACAATTTGGCCAGATTTCCCGGAACCGGTCTGATTGTAATTTTGTCCCCGTGGAGCGGGAATCTCCCGCCCGCATGGGGGATTCGCCCGGACAATTCCCCCCCGGCCACCTAAAGGGCTATTCCTTTGAACGAGCCGGGCGATTCTGATACGATGCCTCGAGGTGGCACTGCCCAGAACTCATTGTTCCTTCGGTAATTTTTGCATTCATGAGACAGACTATCCACCGGGCGCTCAAGCAAGAAGGAAAGCACGTTTCTTGCGCGGAATTAGCCCGCAAAATATTGAAAGCAGAAGGACTGAAAGAGGATTCCGCTGGTGCCATCCTCGGTCCCTACCTGGAATCAAGTCCCCATTTCACACAAGACGATAAAGGGCGCTGGCTAGCGCTTGAGCCTCTTCTCAAATCACGGTTTCTTCCGGACGTCACCTTCGCCGTTGTGGATATCGAGACCACCGGCGGCCGGCCTCCCCAACACCGGCCCACCGAACTGGCGGCGGTGAAGGTGCGCGACGGGAAGATTACCGGCGAATACCACGCCCTGGTGAATCCGGGCCGGGAGATCCCCTGGAGCGTCGTTCGCCTGACAGGTATCACCGATGCCATGGTTTTGGATCAACCCGAGTTGACCGAAGTGCTTCCCTCGTTCCTTGATTTTCTCGAGGACACCGTTTTCGTTGCCCATTGCGCCAACTTCGATCTTCATTTTATTCGATATTTCACAACCGAGTACCTCGGGCGGGAATTCGCGCCGCCTGTTCTGTGCACCTTCAAGCTGGCTCAGCGGCTCCTCCCCAAGGCCGGGCGGTACAACCTCGGAGAGTTGGCCTCGTTCATCAGCCTGGATGATTCGGAAAACGATCGCCATCGGGCGTTGGGAGATTCAAAGACGACGGCGGAGATTTTCATTCGCTTCCTGCGAATGCTCCAGGCGTTCGGGCTCGAGTCGCTCGAGGATATGCTCGATTTTCAGGATGTCGCAACGGCGGAAGCCCCGTCTCTCGCCGAAGGGGTCTCCATCGACCCCGCCACGCTGAACGATCTGCCCACCGACCGGGGGGTGTTCCGTCTCCTGAACGAGAAGAGCGAGACGGTCTACTCGGGGAAGGCGCCCGACATCCAGCGGGCGGTCCGCGATATTTTTTATCCCAAGAACCGATCGGCGACGAAATTCGTCCAGAAGCTGCGCACAGTCCGAAAAGTCGTGGCACAACCGCTGGAGAGCGAATTGGGGATGAGCCTTCAAGCGGTCCGGATTCGGCGGAACTCGAAGGGAATGAACGGCGCCGGTCAGGTAGGAGGGACCGGATTCCTCAAAATTTCACTCGGCAGCCAATTTCCCCGGGCCTATTCCGTGAACAATCTGGCTGTGGACGGCGGCGCCTACTATGGACCCTTCAGAAAGCAAGCCCAGCTTAGAGACCTTTTAGGCGCGATACACGCTGTTTTTCCGCTCCACCGCGTCCAGCGTTCCGGCAAGGATTCCGGAGGACAGGAGGCGGATTCGGGCGGAGTGGTCCCGGAAATTCCGGTCGCGCAATACAAAAAGATGATCGCTCGCCTCCAGAGGATGCTCGAAGGGCGCATGCGGCGGACCAGCGAGGATAGCCTGCTCGCCTTTTTACGGGAGGCCTGGGGGAAAAAGGCCCCCTCGCCCGGCCAACTGAAGCGCAATTTGGGCAGGTTGCGGCATTTGGTCAAGAATCATTCTCTCTCGGGTCCTTCCGTCGAACAGCGAAATATCATCATTGTCGAGCCGGGCGGAACGATGCAGCGGCGAGTCTGCTATATCGTCCGGGGCGGAATCCTGGTGGATGAACTTGAGTTTGAACGTATTGCACCTCCCGTCGATGAACTCGCGGCGAGGATTCAAGCGGCCTATTTCGGAGAAGAGGCGCAGGCTACCACTCCAGGAAAGGAAGCGCTCGAGGAGGCGGTCGTCATCGCCAGTTGGCTCAGGCGCGAGTTGATCGATGGTTTTGTTATGGATATATCTCCTGGAGCGGAACTTGAGGAGATTCTCCCGGCCCTGATTCAGGCCGTGGCCGATCCGCGCGCCGCGGGGACCAGCATCACCGCCTGACCTTCGATATGTGATTTCCTTCACATTTCTCTCAAAAAAATCCGTGAAAAAATTCACTTCACACAGCAGAATCTATTGCGTGGTATTTTGCGGTGTGCTAGCGTTAATCACCTGTTAAATCGACGAGGAAAATTCAAGGCACTCTCTCTGTGATTAAGGCTGTGTGAAAATTCGGTTCTTGCTCGTTCGTGGCGGAAGATTTTCACATGGCTGAATCGGCCACATCCGGGAGGGGTGAGATTCATGTGCATACGCTTTTTTAGCGATCCAGGAATCCGCACCTCAAGTAAAAATCAGACCGGGGAAAAAAATGACCGTTTCATTTTCACTTGTGAAGCGGTGGACGATATTGTATTTTAACATATAAAGAGCCAGGACGAAGATGACCGAAGCGCCGAAGGGCGATTTCTGGGACGAAAAAATAGAGCGGATGGGGAGCGATGAACTCGCCTCGCTTCAACTCGAGCGCCTGAGATGGCAGGTCCGCAGGTGTTGGGAGGGCTCCCCGTTTTACCGCGAACGGTTGGACGGGGCCGGGCTGGGCCCCGAGAGCATCCGCTCCCTCGACGACATCGAAAAAATCCCTCCCGTCACTAAACAAGAGCTCCGCGTGGAGCAGAAAAACCACCCGCCCTTTGGGCGCTATGCCGTTGCGCCTCCCGGGGATTGGGGCGAGCTTCATCCCTCGACGGGGACGACGGGTGTCCCGGTGGGGACGATTTGGAGCCGAAAAGACGTCGAAAATATAGCCGATTTCACCGCCCGGACGATGTGGAGCTTTGGGGTACGTCCCGGGGATATCGTCCAGAACGCCTTCAGCTATGGCCTTTGGGTGGCGGGGATGAGCGTTCATTACGCCACCCAGAAAATCGGCTGTTTTGTCATTCCCATCGGAGCGACCGAGACCGGGCGTCAAATTTTCTATATGAACACAATCGGCTCCACGGTGATTCTCAGTACCCCGAGTTTCGGTCTCTACATCGGCGAGAAGCTCCGCGAGAGTGGAGTAGACCCCCAACAACTCAAGATCGGTGGTTTTGGCGGCGAAGGAGGAACCCAAAACCCGGCAACGCGCTCCCGCATCGAGGGGGCGCTCGGCATTGACGCCTACGACTACTTTGGCCTCGGCGAGATTGGACCCACCTTCGCGAGCGAGTCGGTGGCGAAGTCCGGGCTTATCTGGGCGGAGGACCACCACATCGTCGAGGTGCTCGACCCCGAAACCCGAAAGCCTGTGCCCGAGGGGGAGGTGGGGATTCTCGTGATCACCCATCTCACCCGCGAGGCGACCCCGATGCTCCGCTACTGGACGAACGACTACGCGCGGCTCGAGAGCGCACCGAGCGCCTGCGGGCGCACCCACAGACGCTCTCCGGGCGGGGTGCTCGGACGCCACGACGATCTCGTCATCTACCGGGGGGCGAAATTCTATCCCGTCCAGGTGGAGGACGTGGTGCGGAGTTTCCCGGAGTTGAGCAATGAATTCCGCATCGAGTTCCTCTCGGACGAGGAGACGGGCCGGGACCGCTGTGTGGTCGTCGCCGAGGCGGCCACCGGGGAGGTGGGCGGCGCCATGGCCGAAAGTTTAGGTGAAAAGCTCAGGGGCGCCCTGCAGGTGACGCCGGAGGTCGAAATTCGCGCTCCCGGCTCCTTCGAGCGAACGACGTTCAAGGCCCAGCGGTTCGTCGATCTCCGAAACCCGGAAAAATAGAAGGTTGGGGAGATATGAGAAGCGTATCCATCGCCGGGATCGGCATCACCTCCTTTGGGGTGCGGACCGAGAGTGTTGTGCGGCTGGGCGCCGAGGCTTGCCGCGCCGCGATAGAGGACGCGGGTGTCGGCCCTGAACGGGTCGAGGCGTTTTTTCTGGGAAATTTCGCGAGCCAGGCCTTCACCGGCCAGAATCATTTGGCCCCGTCTGTAGCCCATGCCGCGGGGCTGGGGCCCGTTCCCTGTACCCGGGTCGAGGGGGCGTGCGCCTCGGGCGGTCTAGCTGTGCGGCAGGGCGCGCTTGCGGTCGCGTCGGGAGCGGCCGATATCGTTCTGGTAGCGGGGGTGGAGAAGATGACCTCGGCCGGGTCCGAGAGGACAGCGGAGATTCTCGCGGCAGCCGGCGACTTTGAGTGCGAAGCTTCCCTCGGCGCCACCTTCCCGGCGCTATTCGCCTTGATTGCCCGGCGGCATATGCATGAGTACGGGACCACGCCCGAGGATTTGGCGGATGTGGCCGTCAAGAACCACGCTCACGGCCACTTCAACCCGGACGCGCATTTTCAAAAAGAAATTACCAAGGAGGAGGCTCTCTCGGCCAGGGAGGTGGCCACGCCCCTCAGGCTCTTCGACTGCGCTCCGATCAGCGACGGGGCCGCCGCCGTGCTGCTCTGCGCCAGTGAATTGGCCGCCGACCTTCGCCCCGATCCGGTCCGCCTCCTCGCCTCGGCTCAGGCTTCGGACTCGCCGGCGCTCGCCGACAAGGGCGATATCACCCGGTTTCGGGCCACCGCCCGGGCCGCCGAGGAAGCCTTTCAAAGCGCCGGGATACAGCCCGAGGAGATCGACCTCGCCGAGGTTCACGACTGCTTCACCATCGCTGAGATTCTGGCGCTCGAGGACATCGGTTTTTACCGCAAAGGGGAGGGAGCCAGGGGTGCTAGCGAGGGGGAGACAGCCCTGGGTGGAGCGATGCCCGTGAACACGAGCGGCGGCCTCAAGGCCAAGGGACATCCCGTGGGCGCTACCGGGGTGGCCCAGATATGTGAGCTTGTGCGCCAGCTCCGGGGCGAGGCGGGACCGCGCCAGGTCCGAGGCGCCGAGGTGGGCCTCGCCCACAACCTCGGCGGCTCGGGGGCGACCTGCGCGGTTCATATCCTCGCGGCGGGCGGATGATGGAGAGGACCGCGGCGGCGGTGCCTGTTTTCTCGTGCACTGGCTGTGGACGGGTGAATTTCGGGGGTGGCGGGAGTTGCGGCTACTGCGGCGCGCCCCTTGAAGAAAAAAAGGTGTCGGGGCGGGGAAATATTTACGCTTTTTCGGTTGTCCATGTCGCTCCGGAGGAGATGGACGCTCCCTATACGCTCGCCCTCGTCGATTTGGAGGGTGCCGGCCGTGTACTCTGCCGGCTCGATGGGTTCGGGGCGGACCTCCCTGAGGTGGGCCACCCCACGGTGGGAGGCCCGGTCGTCTTCGAGGGGGTATCACCCCGGGGTCCCCTGTTCCGCACTGAAGTATTTTCGGAGAACGCCCGTGGCTGATCGGAAAAATAACGCCAGCGCTCTCGGACGCCTTCTGTTCGTTGGTCCGCTCACCGATGGGCGGAAAAAGTTGCTCGACGATCTTCAGGGGCTGGGGATGCATACCGAGAGGGCGGCTAGCCTGGAGAGCGCCGCCTCGCGGCTCGGGCACTGTGACTTCGCGCTTGTGGCCGTATCCGACCGAGGCCAAATCGCCCAGCTGCGAAAGGTACGGGAGGCTGGAAAGGCGATGGCCCTGATTCTGGCCCCGGGGGATAAGGGGCTGGCCCCGCTGGGGCTCAAGGCGGGCGCTCGCGCGGTGTTGGTGGACGAGGTATTTCCCGATGAGGTGGTACAGTTCGTTCACTCGCTCAACGAGGAGGGTCTCCTTCGCCGGGAAGTCCGCTGGCTTCGGGGGGAGGTCCGTGAAAATGGGGTCAAAAGCGGCGTCCCAGGAACGAGCGCCCCGGCCGAGCGTCTCAATCGTTCCATCAAGCGGGCGGGTAAGAGGTACCGGATTATTATCGTGCGCGGGGAGAAAGGCTCGAATTTCCTCCAGGTGGCCCGGGCGGTCCATCATCAGTATCCGGGACTGCGGCACCCGCTCCTGCACTGGGAGGCCTCCCAGAGGCCCGCGGCAGCGCTGGGCAAGGCGTTGACGCGGCTGGACTTGGGCCGGGGCGACGAGGGAGAGCTTGTTCGCCTCGGAGGGAGCCTCTTCATCGAGGATGCCCAGCTTCTCTCCCCTAAGATGCAAAAACACCTCGCCGATGTCGGGGTCGCTGAGGGAATAAATCCCGGATTCCGCCTGATTATAGGCCAGACGCAGGATCCCGAGAGGTTGTTTCAGGATGAGTTCTTGCCCCGTCTCGAAAAAGAGAAGAAGGCCCTTGTGGTTCGCATTCCCCCCTTGCGCGAACGCCGAAAGGATATTTCCGACCTGTCGAACGCCATTCTCGACGAACTCTCCTCCCGCGTCGGAGGAGATCGAAGGACGCTCACCCCGGCGGCCGAGGAGTTTCTCTCCTCCGAGAAATGGTGGGGGAACGAGGCGCAGCTTGAACTCTCTCTCTGGCGCGCCTATCTCCTGACCGACGGGAGAACCATCTCGGTGGACAATCTGCAGCCTTCCGGCGAGAGCCACCGGGTGAGTGATATCGAGGACTTTTTCCGGGATCGCCTGTCCTCGGTGGTGGCCTGTCTCCGCGACGGACAGGAAAGTGACTTTTACTCGCACACCATCCGAAGCGTTGAAAAGCCCCTTCTCGAGCTTGTGCTTCATGAAAGCGGAGGGAACCAGCTCAAGGCCGCCCGCCTTCTCGGGATGAACCGGAACACCCTTCGCCGAAGGCTGAGCGAGCTCGGTCTCGTACGCCGCGTGCCAGGGCGCTCACGCTCTCGGGAAAGGTAAGCTGGGTTGCCCCAAGACCCTCCCCCTCTCGCCGCGATTATTCTCGCGGCCGGCCAGGGGAAACGAATGAACTCCCCTCTCGCGAAGGTGCTTCACCCCCTTGCCGGAAGGCCTCTCGTTCACCATGTGGTCGCTTCGGCCCGGCGCGCCGGCACGGGGCCCATCGCTATCGTGGTGGGCCATCAGGCCGAAGCCGTGCGCGCCTCGTTTGGCGGGGACGAGGCGGACCTCGTTTTTGTCCATCAGGCCGAGCGGCTCGGGACCGGTCATGCGACCTCGGTCGGGCTCTCGGTGCTCGAGAATCAATCGGGGGACGTTCTGGTTCTCTGCGGAGATGTTCCCCTTTTGCGCCCGGAGACGCTTGGCGAGTTGATTCGCCGGCACCGATCCGCGGCGGCGGCGGTGACCGTTTTGACGGCGATCATGGGCGATCCCTCCGGCTACGGACGGGTACTGCGCGAGCGGGGCGCCCGGGGCCGGGTGGCGGCGATAGTCGAGGACGCCGATGCGACGGAGACCGAGCGCGCCATCCCCGAAATCAACTCGGGGACCTATATTTTCGCCCTCGATTTTCTCGCCCGCGCTATCCTCCGCCTTCAGGCTGAAAACCGCCAAGGGGAGTACTATTTGACCGATGTGGTGGCGATGGCGGCGGCCGAAAACCGCCCGGCGGAGGCGTTTCCGGCGCCCATCCCCGAGGAGGTGAGCGGGATCAACAACCCCGCCGATCTCTCGCGTGCGGAGGCCTATTTCGCCGCCAGGGAGATGGAAGGCCCTTAGGCTCCAAAAATCAATGAGATTTGCTATAATCACCCCAAATTGATCGCCCGCAGGTTTGGCCCTCGTTTCCGGAGGTTTTTCCGACCCTCCCAAGGAATTAAGTGTGAGAGCATTGGTTCTGGCTGCTGGACGCGGCACCGGCCTCTACCCCTTCACGGATACGCGGCCAAAAGCCATGCTGCCGGTGGCCGGGGAGAAACTCCTCGATAGCGCCCTTGAGAAGCTTCGCGCCGCGGGGGTGACGGACGTCGTGATGGTTGTGGGCCACTGCGCCGACAAAATCATTAACTATTTTTCGGGCGGCGCGGCTCACGGGATGACGATTCAGTATGTCCGCCAGAACGATCCCACCGATATTCGGGACGCGATCAGACTCTCGCGAGACCATTTTCAACCGGGCGAAGGGTTTCTGCTCGTCTATGCCGATGTCTTGACCTCCGGGAACATCTACCGCCACGTCATCCAGACCTTCGGCTCCTTCAATCAGCCGGTGGCCGCGATCTGCCACACCCCCCAAGCCCAAAATTTCGGGACCGTCTATCTCGATGCCGACATGCGCATCACCCGCCTGGTCGAGAAACCCAGCCAAAAGGAAGTGGGGAACTATGTTCTTGCAGGTGTTTTTGTGATGCCCTATAAACTCTTCGATCTTCTCGAAGGCCAAGAGATGGTCGAATCCCTCAACGAGATTATCTCCTCGACGGGCCTGCGGTCGGCCATCTGGGAGGAGCCCTGGCTGGACGCCCAGCGGCCGTGGGATCTGCTCAAGGGAAATCAGATGGTGATGCGCACATGGACGGGGGCGCGCGTCAGCGGGACCGTCCAGCTCCGGGGGGCGGTTCAGTTCCGGGGCCCGGTGTGGATCGAGTCCGAAGTCGTCATCGAATCGGGCGCCTCGATTTTTGGACCCTGTTTTATCGGGAAGGGCTCCTTTCTCGGAAACGGCGTATTGGTCAGGCCCAATACCTCCATCGGAGCTGGTTGCACCATCGGGTTTGGGGTGGAGTTGAAAAATTGCGTGCTGCTCGACAAGGTTCAGGTGGGCCGCCTCTCCTACATTGGCGACAGCGTCGTCGGCGAGGGCGCATACATCGGGTCGGGGACGCTGACCGTGAACCATAATCTGGATCGGACTGAAATTGTTCTGCCCCTCAAGGACGGCATGGTGAATTCCGGATCGGACAAGCTGGGCGCTTTCGTCGGGGACGGCGCCCATGTGGGGGCGTCGAATACGTTGGCGGCGGGGACGGTCATCGCGCCGGACCAGGTGGTCCCGCACCGCTACACCTATCCGGGGGGAGGAGACTGATATGTGCGGCATCGCCGGCATGGTGGCTTCCTCGAACGTGGCGCGGAAGCTTTTCAGTTCAATCGCCGCCCTCGAGTACAGGGGGTACGACTCCTGCGGGATGGCCGTACAGGCGAACGGCCACATCGATGTGCGAAAAAACGTGGGCACGGTCGAAAAGGTCAATCAGAACGAAAGGCTGACCGACATGAAAGGCCTCGCCGGAATCGCTCATACCCGGTGGGCGACGCACGGAGGGGTGACGCGGGAGAACGCCCACCCCCACATGGACACCGAGGGCCGCGTCGCGGTCGTCCATAACGGGATCATCTCGAACTACCGTCAGATCAGGGACCGGCTCCGGGCGTCGGGGGTCGTTTTCGTTTCCGAGACCGATTCCGAGGTTATCGCCCACCTGATAGGCCAGTATCTTGATCGATTCGGGGAGGATGTGGAGGCTGCCTTCGTTTCCGCCTTGGGGGAAATGGAGGGCACTTTTTCCCTGGCCGTCCTTTCGACGAAGGCCTCGGGCTATATCTACTGCGCCAAGAGAGAAAGCCCTCTCATCATCGGACTGGGCGACGATGCGAATTACATCGGGTCGGATTTCAACGCCTTCATCGAGTTCACTCGCCAGGCCGTCATCATGGATGACGGCGAGTACGCCATCGTCTCCCGGCAGGGATACGTCGTTAAGGAGCTACTCAGCCAGGATGTTGTGAATAAGGCGGTCACCGAAATCGAGTGGGAGGTGGAAATGTCCCGACACGGCGGCTACCCGCACTACATGCTCAAGGAGATATATGACCAGCCCGCCACGATTCAGGCGGCGCTGAACATCCCCCGGGAGGGATTGGAGCCGCTCGCCCGGATGATCCACGAATCTCGCCAGTGTTTTCTGGGCGGAGTGGGGACGACATATTATATCGCCGCGATGGGGCAGTATTTCTTCTCGAAATTCGCTGGGAGTTATCTCTCAGCCATCAGCACCGACGAATTTCCGCTTCTGGCCGAAGCCGGGCCGGAGGATTGCCTGATAGCGATCAGCCAGTCGGGGGAGACATACGACACCCTCACTGCTGTCCGCCACGCCAAGGCCGGAGGGGCAAGAACGGGCGCCATCGTCAACGTGATGGGGTCGAGTCTGGTTCGGGCGGTGGATGTGCCCATTCTCCAGGGTTCGGGCCCTGAAATATGCGTCATCAGCACCAAGGCCGCGATGAGCCAGGTCGCCGTTCTCTTGCTGACCGCTCTCGAACTCGGAAAAATCGCGGGGCGAATCGGGGAGGCCGATGTCCTGCGGTACCGGGACGAGGTGTCTTCCCTATCGGTTGTGCTCTCGGACACGCTGAACGAGAGATCGGGTTTTTTGCACACCGCCGCGAGCCAACATCAGAACATGAAAAATTGGCTCTACCTGGGGCGGGGAGTGTATTACCCGGTCGCCTTAGAGTGC
>NYYB01000034.1 GCA_002685755.1 Nitrospinota bacterium | reverse complement strand
CCCGCCACAAGGGCTACCCCACACGGGATCACCTCGCCGCGCTACGCGAGCACGGCCCCTGCGTCCTCCACCGGCGCACATTTCGAGGCGTTCCGGGAGCAGGACAGTGAGCCGGAGCCGAGGGGCGGAAGGCGAGGAGGCCGCCTGCCGGGTTCTCCGGCGCGGCGGCTACAAGATTCTCGCGCGAAACTACCGGGGTCCGCGCTACGAGGTGGACATCGTCGCGCGCGAGGGAGATGTCATCGCCTTCGTCGAGGTTAAGATGCGGGCGCCGGGCGGCGAGGAGAGCGCCGCCGCCATCGACGCGCGCAAGCAAAAGCGAATCACACGCGCGGCCGAGCACTACCTGATGACTCACCCCGAGGCGCAGGGGGTCCAATGCCGGTTCGATGTGGTGTTGGTGGAGGCGGAGGCCGGCGCTAAGCCGAGAGGGGGCAGGCTGATGCGGGACGCTTTTCGCTAGCGGCGCTTTTCGGGTTTGACGAGAACGCCGTACACATCTCCGTAATAAATGGCATCCTCCACCGTCGTGGCGACGGGGACCATTTCGGGATCGAGCCAGACACGGACTTCCCCCGTTTCCTGGCCGAAGAGGTTTTTCGGGACTTTGACGAGGACGAGCAGCCCTTTCTCCCCCGAGCGGCCGAACCGCTTGCGGTAGGCGCGCTCGGCTTCGGCAGTGGGAATCCGGATCTCGAATTTCTGGAACTCCTCCTCCTCGCTGTCCTCTCCTTCGTTGGTCGCTTTCGCTTTGTAGTTTGGCAGTGTGAAAAGCGTAATATTTCGGCCGCGCTCAACCGGCCCGAGCCCTCCGATGCGGAAATTGAAAAGGCCGGAGAGGAGATCCTCGACCCGAGCGCCCTCGGGGATTGGATCGTGTCCCTTTCCGTAAAGCTTTTCGCGCCAAAAATACTTCCACTTCACCATTCCGCTTTCGGTGTCGATGACCGCTTCGGTCCGCTCGACGCCCGCCTGCTTACGGACCTGCTTGATGTAGAGGCGGCTGATGAAGCGGCGCCGGATGGGATCGAACTCCATTTCGCTGATATAGTGGTTTTCCCTTCCGTACATCAGAATGCCCGCGAGCCCTTTCGTTTCGGCGGTCAACTCGGCCCTGTAGCGTCTCCCGCCGATAGGGCGGATCGACAAGCGCCCCTGAGCCGCCTTCGTGAACAACAAAAATTGAATGTTGTAGGTGAACGACTCCGAGCGCGGCTCCGGCGCGGCGGCGGGGGCGCCTATGCCAGAGAAAACGGCGGCGGCGATAAGTGCCGCCGCGCAAAATAGCTTCGCTGAAAAGTGCGTTGTCAAAGGGAAATAATTCTCACTGGTTGGTGGGCAGTTCGGATTCTTCCACCTCATCGACGATATAGAGGAGAGGGAATTCCCTCAGCGATATAAAGCGGTCTTCCCCTATTTCGTTGCCGTCGGCGTCGAAAATAAGCTGGACGACGGGCCGGAGGGGTTGCCCCGGAGTTGTTTCGGTCACCCGGCCAATGGCGTTTGAATTCAGGCGGACCAGGCTGTTTAGCGAGAACGCCGAGAGCTCCTCGATCATCACCTTGAGGAGGCGCTGGTGGAACTGAACCTTTTGGGTCTGAACGATTTCCTGGACCGCTTTGTGCGGGAGCAACCGCTTGCGCTGAGGCCGGTGGTGAGTGAGGGCCTCGTAGACGTCGGCGAGCCCGATGATCTTTCCGTACTCCGATATCTGGCTTCCGGAAAGCCCCTGAGGGTATCCCCGCCCGTTTTTCCGTTCGTGTTCGTGATAGACCGCCTCGGCGAGCCAGCTGAACTGATCGCCGTACATGTGCATGACGATCTCCATCCCGTACTGCGGATGGCTGCGGATTTCGGCGATCTCCTCGGGGGTCAGCTTGCCTTCCTTATGGCGGATTCCCTGGGAGATGGCGCACATGCCCACGTCGTGAATCAACGAGGCGACGCCGAGGCGGACGAGGCGGTCCTGCGACCACTTGAGGCCGATTCCCAGTTTCATCGAATAGACCGTGTGATTGAACAAATGAATTGCCATCGAATTCGACTCGTCGAAAACGCTGACGGCCAGGTTGCAAAGATTCTCCATGGCGTCGGGCCCTTCGATGAAGTCGTAGATGATGTCCTCGGCCTCGTCGAGCGGAGGTTTTTCGTCCTCGGCGATGGCCTGTAGAAAACCGATGATGAACTTGAGCGCCCGCTCCCGGAGAGGGGTATGAGGGTTGTTGAGAAGCGGGTCGATGATAGGGGACTCGACGCCGGCGCCTTCTCCGCCGCTGGATTTGGGGCCGGCCAGAACGGAGCGCCGGGGCCTTTTCTTTTCGGGCTCGCCCGCGGCCGCCTCGGGCGCGCGCCGGCTTTCATGGCGCAGATCCCGGGTGGGCGCGGCGGCGTCATCGAAGGGAGAGGGAGCCGCTTCCTCATCCTCGGGCGCGTGCCGGACCTGTGGTGCGCCCGGCAAATCCAGCATGGGCGCCGCCTGCTCGCTTCCGCACCGATCCCGTCTTCGCTGCCCGACCGGTTCCTCGTCGGCGAAGGGGGAGGCCGCCTCCTCCTCCTCCTCGGCGGGGATGGCCGCGGGGAGATCGGGAATGGTGGCCGCCGTTTCCTGAAGCTCCTGGAGGTTTCCCAACTCGCTCAGGCGAAANGTCTCTTCTTTCGCGGGCGGCGGAGCGGCGGNTTTTTTCTTCTCAGGATCTTTTTTCGGGCCCTCGGGCNCGTCTTTGATCAAATCACTCAGGCGCATGGCCTATACCTCACCNTCGCTGTCGCTGATGACCTTATCCACCAGNTTACNATTAANTAGAGGGACCTTNTAAGTAAATCCGACGAGGAGACACAAGTCNCACAGGTTGACGATCCGCCTCGGAATTCCTCCCGNGGCGTTGAAAATGTTCTTGATGGCTTCCTCCGAGAAGATGCTTTTATTCAGCCCGCCGACCTTGAGCCGGAAGAAAATGAATTTTACCGTATCCGTATAGTCCAGCGGACTGAGGGGGTACTTGATGGATATTCGCTGGCTGAGCTGGGGGATTTTCGCCACCTTCTTCAGAAGTTCGGGCTAGCCGACCAAGGTGAGGGTGAGCAAAAAACGGTCGTTCATCTGAAAATTCAGAAGAAGGCGAAGCTCTTCAAGGGTTCTTTTGTCCTCGATGGCCTGCGCTTCGTCGATGATGACGATCGTATCCTTGTCCTCCTGAATATTAGCCAGCATTTTCTCGTTGAGGAGGCGGAGAAGATCCACCTTGGAAGTCGTGTCCTCCTGGACATCGAGCTGATAGAGGATCTCCTTGATGAAATCGACGGGCTCGAGGCTCGGGTTGGCGACCAGGCCGACATCGAAGCGCTTCGAATCGAGCTGGCGGATAAACGCGCGCGTCAGTGTGGTTTTTCCCATGCCGGCGTCGCCCGTCAGCATCGCCGCCCCCTTTCTCCCCTGGGCCGCGTAGATGAGACGGGTCAGCGCCTCCTCGTGCTTGGGAGAAAAGTAGAGAAAATCCGGGTTCGGAAGATTCTCTAAAGGAGGACCCTTTAAACCCCAATATTCAAGATACACGCGATGCCTACCTTATTTGTTCAGGGCAAAAAACATTGGCGAATCCCGGGAGGCGAGACGCCTAGGGATTTCGCTCCGCGATCAATCGAAGCCCGATGAGAGTGAGGTCCGGGTTGGTGTGGTCGAAAATTTCCTCGTCGCCGGAAAAAAGAAGGCTTTGTCCTCCAGTGGCCACCACCTGGGTGATATCTCCGAGTTCGAGTTTCATTCGCCCTACAATCCCTTTAATCAATCCTTTGTAACCGAAAAACATGCCCGCCTGAATGCTGTTGACCGTATTTTTTCCGATGACCGAGGACGGGGCCGAGGGCTCGATGCGCGGAAGCCTCGCCGCACGCTCCACCAGCGCCTCCAGCGCGACTCCGAATCCCGGAGAAATCGCGCCCCCAAGATACTCTCCCGCGGCGGAAATCGCATCAAACGTGATGGCGGTGCCGAAGTCCGCAATGATGAGAGGACCGCCGTAAAAGTGGAAGCCCGCCACGGCGTTGACGATCCGGTCGGCGCCCACCTCGTGGGGGTTGTCGTATTTGATGACGATCCCGGTCCGGGTGCCGGGTCCGACGAGCAGGGGGGCCACTCCGAAATGGCGGATCGACATTTCCTCGAGCGTCGGGCCGAGGGGGGGGACCACGCTCGAGATCGCCACGCGCCCGACGATGGACATCTCGAAGCCTGAAAGGCGAAAGAGCCCCTCGATCAGGATAGCCAACTCGTCCGAGGTCCGCCGGGCGACCGAGCCCAGCCGCCAGCTCGCTTCTTTCTTCTCGCCCCCGAAAAGGCCGATGACGGTCTCGGTGTTTCCCACGTCGATGGCCAGAAGGTGGGTGCTCATGACTCGATAATCTCCCCCGCGTCCACGGAAAGCAACTTTCCGCCGCCGGTGTCGAGTAGGAGCCGGCCGGCCGCGTCGATGCCGGCCATCTTCCCCTCGGCGGGATCGCCCGCCAGCGAGACCGAAACCCGGCTACCGATCCCGTCCGAGAGCGCCTCCCAGCGCTCCCGGACGGGATCAAAGCCCGAATCGAGAAATGTCCGGTACCACTGCTCAAGGCGCTCCAGAAGCCCCCCGATCATTTCACCCTCCTCCGGGAAGCGGCAACCTGCTCTCTCGAGCGAGGTGGCCCGCTCCGCGAATTTTTCAGGAAATCCTCCGGGTGGAGTCCTGAGATTGATTCCGATTCCGGCGACGACGGCCGGCCGTTTTCCGCCCTTGGGCTCGAAATCCAAGAGGATTCCGCCCACCTTTTTCCCCTCGATTCTGAGGTCGTTGGGCCATTTCAGGCCGACCGCCAGGCCACAGACGCCGGACAACCCCTCGGCCATGGCCACAGCGGCGACGAGGCTGATCGAGGCCAGGTGCTCTCCTGGAACCGCCGGGCGGAGCAGGACCGAAAAATACAATCCGCAGCCGGGAGGGGATGTCCATGACCTGCCGAGACGGCCCCGGCCCATTTCCTGGCTCTCGGCCCAGATGACAAGACCCTCCGGGGAGCCCTCGCGGGCGCGCTCTAGCGCGAGTTCGCTGGTCGAGCCAACCCGCCCGACTTTTTCGAGACGCCAGGCGAGGGCGCGCGCGCGGGTACCGGCCACCTAGCTTTTGAGTTCCATCAGGCGGGAGAGGCTCTCCTGGAGCTTTTGCTCCCGGCCGCGCTCTTCGTCCAGGGCGCCGCGGTTCTTTTCGACGACTTCCTCGGGCGCCCGTTCGATGAAATTGGGGTTGGAGAGTTTCTTTTCGAGAGCGCCGATGGTCTTGGTGATGTCGGCGATCTGCTTTTCGAGCCGGCTGATCTCTTCATCCACGTCGATCAAACCTGCGATGGGAACGAAGGACGCCGTGTTTCCAAAAACGGCGGACGCGGAAGCTGCGGGCTGTTCGGCGCCTGTGCCGATAACGATGTCGCCGCTGATGTTTCCGAGCCGCAGGAACCATTCCAACTCTTTTTCGATGAGATTTTTTTCCGTCTTGTCTCCGGGACGGATAGTGGGTGTGATTTCTCTCTTGGGCGAAATATTGAGTTCGCCGCGGATGTTCCTGATGCTGCCCAGTATGCCGGACAGATATTCAAAATCTTTTTCCGCCGCCTGATCGTCCCAATCGGGCTCGGGCTCGGGCCAAGGAGCGATCACGATGCTCTCACCCTCGCGGCCGGGGAGCTTCTGCCAGATCTCCTCGGTAATGAAAGGAACGATGGGATGAAGAAGGCGAAGGGTGCGCTCAAGCACGCGGCCCAGGACGGCCTTGCTCGTCTCTCCGCCGCTCTCCGCCATCAGGGCCGGTTTGATAACCTCGATGTACCAGTCGCAAAGCTCGTGCCAGGTGAACTGGTAGAGGGCGAGGGCGGCGTCGTTGAAGCGGTACTCCTCGAGGGCGGTGTCCACCCTCCGAGTCACATCGTTCAGGCGGCTGAGTATCCACCGGTCACCCAGGGAGAGCTCTCCGCGCGGAGGGATGTCGGGCAACGCCTCGCCCATGTTCATCAAGGTGAAGCGGGCCGCGTTCCAGAGTTTGTTGCAAAAGTTCCGGAAACCCGAGATGCGCTCCTCCGAGAGGCGGATATCGCGGCCCTGGGCGGCCATAGCCGTCAGCGTGAGGCGCAGCGAGTCGGTGCCGAACTTCTCGATAATATCCAGGGGGTCGACCACGTTGCCCCGCGTTTTGCTCATCTTGTGGCCGTGCTCGTCACGCACGAGGGCGTGGATGTAAACGTCGCGGAAGGGAACATCGTCCATGAACTTGAGGCCCGACATGATCATCCGGGCCACCCAGAAGAAGATGATGTCGAACCCGGTGACGAGAACCGAGGTGGGGTAGAAGTAGTCCAGGTCGCGGTTTTTTTCCGGCCAGCCGAATGTCGAGAACGGCCACAGCGCCGAACTGAACCAGGTGTCGAGGACATCGGTCTCGCGCCGGAGCTTCGGGTCCTCGGGGTCCTCGCGCGAGACGACGATCTCGCCCGTCTCATCGTTGTGCCAGGCCGGAATCTGATGGCCCCACCAAATCTGGCGGCTGATGCACCAGTCGCGGATATTCGTCATCCACTCGAAATAGGTGGCTTCCCACTGCTTGGGGACGATGCGAATCCGCCCGTCCTTGACGGCGCGGATGGCCTCCTCGGCGAGCGGTTTCGTGCGCACGAACCATTGTTTCGAAAGGTAGGGTTCGATTGTGGTGGCGCAGCGATAGCACTCGCCCACCGAGTGCGAATGGTCCCTGACCCCGCGCATGAGCCCGAGGTTTTCGAGATCGTCGACCACCCGCTTCCGGGCCTCGTAGCGGTCCATGCCCTCGTAGTCTCCGCCGTTGGCGTTGATGGAGCCGTCCGGGTTGAGGATGTTGATCTGGGGAAGATCGTTCCTGAGCCCTGCCTCGTAGTCGTTCGGATCGTGGGCGGGGGTGACCTTGACGGCGCCGGAGCCGAATTCGGGATCGACAAACGAGTCGGCGATGACGGGAATCCGCCGGTCGAGAAGCGGCAGGCGGAGCATCTGGCCGACGAGGGGCTTGTAGCGCTCATCGTCCGGGTGTACGGCGACGGCAGTGTCGCCCAGCATGGTTTCGGGCCGGGTGGTGGAGATGGTGAGGCCCTCGCCTCCCTCCCATAGGGGATAGTGGAAATCCCACATATGGCCGCCGCGGTCCTCGTACTCCACCTCGAGGTCGGAGACCGCGGTTCCGCACCGGGGGCACCAGTTGACCAGATAGTCGCCCTGGTAGATCAACCCCTCCTCGTAGAGGCGGACGAAGGACTCGCGGACGGCCCGCGAGAGACCCTCGTCCATGGTGAAGCGTTCACGCTCCCAGTCGCATGACGCGCCCAGCCGCTTGAGTTGGCGGATGATGGTGCCGCCGCTCTCCTTTTTCCAACTCCAGACGCGCTTGACGAACTCCTCGCGGCCCAGCTTTTCCCGGCTCAGGCCCTCGCCGGAGAGCTGACGCTCAACCACGTTTTGGGTGGCGATCCCGGCATGATCCATGCCGGGCATCCAGCACACATTGAACCCCTTCATCCTCTTCCAGCGGGCGAGGATATCCTGAAGGGTGTTGTTCAGGGCGTGGCCCATGTGAAGGGAGCCGGTGACGTTCGGCGGGGGAATGACGATAGCGAAGGGCTCGCGGCTATCGTCCGCTTTCCCGTGGAAGTAGTTTTCCTCCAGCCAGTAAGCGTACCACCGGTCTTCCGCCGCTTTCGGGTCGTAGCGGGGTTCTAACAAAAGCTATTCTCCGCGTTTGATTTTTTCGATTTCACGGATGACGATTTTTTCGACCATATCGGGAAGCTGTTCGACGACCATGGTCTCGATTCGCCGGAGGAGAGCAGGGACAATCGCCTCGACGGTTCGCTCCAGGCTTTTCTGAATGCCGGCGGTGGCGAGGCCCTCGCCCTCAGCATCCCCGGAAAGGGAGGTTTCCAAAACTGGCGCCGCTTCATCGGCCTCGGCAAGAGGGAAATCCTCCGGAAGCGGAGAGATAAGCTCTTCCTCGAAAGCGGTGCCCGCGTCCTCTTCCTCCGAAATGGTTTCGAGGGCTGGGGCCGAATCAGTTATCTCTTCGTCAAATTTCTCTTCTTGGGGGATAGCGAAAATTTCGGGCGATTCGGACGGCGTTTCATGCTCGGATTCCTCCTCGATTTCGAGCTGCTCCCAGAACGCCTCGTCTAAAAGGTCGTCTTCCGTTTCCAGGGTCTCCCCGGGAAGGGTTTCGGATTCCGGAGCGGGTTCCTCAAGGGCGTTCTCGAAATCGCTGTCGATCTCGGAGATGAGCCCGCCGGTTTCCCCGGCCGCCTCTGCTTCCCCGGTGTCCTCTTCGAGAGAGGCAGGCTCGTGAAACTCCATTTTATCGAGAAATTGCTCGGTCTCGATGGCGGAGGTTCCGTAATCGGTTGTCCCTGAGGCGGCCTGGGCTTCCGGAGCGGCGGGGTCATCCACCGTCTCATCCGAAAGCTCTTCCTGAAGTGAGGCGAGTTCTTCCTCGGCCGCCTGGACCTGATCGTCGGCCAGGTGTTCGAGGCCACCCTCGTCGACATCATTTGGCGCATCGAAGTCGGCTGCCAGCTCGGATTGCAGGGCGGCGAGTTCGGCTTCCGCCTCCTCCAAACCTGGGGGATCGTCCAAATCGGTCAACAAGGATTCGACCTCGGGTACCCCCGAAGTGCCGTCCTCTGGAGACGCATCACCCTCGGCCAAGGATTCAAGTTCATCGGCAAGGGCGTTTTCCGCCGCCAGAAGGGTCGCATCGATATCTTCATCCAGGTCGGCTTCAGGGGCGGTGTCCGAGGTTGAGGGAGCGGCCTCGCCCGCGTCGGACTCGGGGGCTTCAGCTTCAGAGTCGACAGCTTCGGGGACGCCGGTTTCCTCGTTTTCCTCACCGATGGAGGCAAAATCGTCCGCGAGGGTGTCTTCTATCGCCAATTGGGCGGGGTCGAGTTCCTCCTCGCCCGAAACCTCATCGGCGCTCTCCCCTTCGCCTTCGTCGAATTCATCCAGGAATTCACCCAGCCCCATATCCGCCAGGAGGCCTCCCTCCCCGTCGGCGGTAGATACGGCTTCCGCCGGCGCATCAGGGGTGCTTTCCTCGGCGGCGGCTTCTCCGGCCTCAGGTGGCGGAATTTCGAGGGATACATCCTCGCCGAGACTCTCGTCCATGAGATCCTCGTCCATATCCTCGAAATCGAGCGGAGCATCCCCGGCTCCCGCCCCTTCGTCCAGTTCGGAGGGCACCTCGATTTCGTCGAAAATATTCTCCTCGCCCTCCGCGAGGGGCTCCTCAGCTGAGGGCTCCGCCGCCGCTGCGGCCTCATCGCCGCCGCTCGGCCCGGCCAACGCCTTTTCGACCTCGGCGAGCAGGCTCTCGGGCTCGAAAGGTTTGGTGAGCACCCCGATGGCTCCGGCCGCGACGGCCTCGTCGCCGGTGACCTCCTCCTTGGCGCTGGCGAGAAGAAGGACGGGGATAGCGGCCAAATCTGCGTCCTCCTTGAAGGCGCGGCACAGATCGAACCCGCTGTTTCTCTTGAATGTTGTGCTGGCCAGGATGAAATCGGGCTTGAGACTCCGGGCGAGGGTCAACGCCTCTTCGGTGTCCTCGGACGAGTAGACGGATATATCGAGCCCCTCCATCGTCAACTCCACGACGCGATGAATCAGGGGGCTCTCGTCCACCAGAAGTAGGTTGCTCGCCATTGGTGTCAATCTCCGCCCGGGCGCCGGCCGGATGTGGGGTGTGGATGCGAGGTTCGGGGCGGGGTGCAGGCCGTCAAGGCATCCGGCCACGCCAAATATAAATGAAACGCAACTGCCGCCAATTTCCGCTAAATCATGCCATTTCCGCTAATTACCGGTCAACCTTCCCTCTTCGAAGTTGATAGCGGCGAACAGCGCTCTGGTGCTCCCTGTAGGAGCGCGAGAATTTATGCCCCCCCTGCCGGGTGGCGACGAAATAGAGATAGTCCACCGGAGCCGGGTGAAGGGCCGCCCGGATGGAGGCGAAACCGGGATTGGCTATCGGGCCGGGAGGCAATCCTTTGTAGCGGTAAGTGTTGTAGGGGGAATCGTAGGCCAGGTCCCGGCGGCGGATGTTTCCATCGAAGCGGGGCAGGGAGTAAATGACGGTGGGGTCGCTCTGAAGGCGCATGTTCCGCCGGAGGCGGTTCACGAACACGGCGGCGACCAGTGGGCGCTCGGATTCAACCGAGGTTTCTTTTTCGATGATCGAGGCAAGGGTCAGCGTCTGGTGAAATGTCAGATTCCGCTCGGCCGCCCGGCGGCGCAGATCGGGGCCGAATTTCCGCCGGAGGGTGTCCACCATCCGGGCGAGAATTTTTCGCGGCTTGGTTTCCAGCGGAAAGCGGTAGGTATCGGGAAACAGATAGCCCTCAAGCGAGGCCGCCTGAATCTTGAGGGAGGCGAGGAAAGCGGAATCGGCGGCCAGCGCGAGGACCTCCCGCCGGGAGCCGAAGCCGGCTTTTTCGATGGCCGAGGCGATTTCCCGGAGATTGTACCCTTCGGGAATGGTAAGGGCGCGCTGGGCCACCCGGCCCTCGGTGATGTCCCGGTAAATATGCCGGGGAGTCATCGATGGGCTGAGGAGGTATGCGCCCACGTGAATCCGGCCGGCGCCGCCGTGCAGACGGGCCTGGAGCCGGAACAGGTCCGGGCTGCGGATGAGTCCCCGCTCCCCGAGGGCCCGGGAGATTTTCCCGAGCCCCATTCCAGGTATTACCCTGAAAATAATACTTTTCTTCCCCGGCGGGGCGGCCGGAAGGTCGAAATCGCGCTCGATATACCAGTACCCCCCTCCCGCGGCGATGGCGAGCGTCAATAATGCGGCGATGAAAAAAGGGCGGCGGAACTTTCCGCCGAAAAAAGAGGCGGGAGAGATGTCGTCCCTCGGGCCGGCCGGTTCGCCTTCGCTCAAGGGCGGGGCCTCGCAGCGCTCTTGAGGTCCAGGTAGCCCTGGAGGATGAGCTGGGCAGCGATGGTGTCGCGGCGCTCCTTGCGGCGGCTTCGCCGCACATCCATCTCGACGAGGGCGCGCTCGGCCTCCGAAGAGCTCAGCCGCTCATCACAGGCCTCGACCTTGATGTCCAGGAGCTTTCGGAGCCGTGAGATAAACCGGCGGGTTCGTTTCGTCTGGGGCGAATCACCGCCCGAGAGGTTGAGGGGAAGGCCGACTATTATACGCTCGACCTCGTGGGCCTTGGCGAGTCCCTCGATCTCGGAGGCCACCTGCGCGTCGGTTTCGCGTCTGATCGTCTCGAGCGGCTGGGCGGTGATGCCCAGCGGGTCGCTCAGGGCAAGCCCGACCCTTTTTTCTCCGTAGTCGAGCGCCATGATCCGTGGAATCATGGTTTTTCGCCCGGCACGCCTTTTCGGGGGTCGCCCAGCTTGATTTTGAATCGCTTGAAGGTGGTATAGGTGGCGCGTCCCAGCTGAGCGACGCTTTTGTTGTAATCGACGAGGGCCTGGACCTCGTTGGTGAGCGCGTTCGCCACGCTCTCCTGATCCTCGAGGACATCCCGGCTCGTGGAGAGGCCGACCTTGAATTTCTTCTCCTGGGAATCGAGGCGCTCCACGGCCAACCGCCGGGCGAGGCGGGTGGCCTCGATGCGCTTGGTGTCGGTGCGCACCCGCCGCACGCTTCGGCGGACTTCCTCGATGATCGATTGCTCGAGCCTGGCGAACGAGGAGTTGGCGCGCTGAAGCTGGAGACGCGCCTTGTCGAACTTTGCCTTTGCGGCGCGGTTTCCGAGGGGAAGACGGAAGGAGAGGCCGCCCTCGAAGGTATAGCCCTTGTTCCCGGATTCGCGGTCGATGGATTTTCCGAAAGTTTTCTCCGCCCCCTGATTGGATGCGCTGGCGGACAGGTCGAGTTCGGGGAGAAGGTTCTGACGGTCGCGATGGAGCTGGATCCGGCTCTTTTCGATTTCGATCTTCGCGTTCTGCAGATCGGCCCGCCTTTTGAGGGCTTCCATAGTGGAGGTCAATTCCTTGACCCGGACCGGCGAGAATTGAGCCTGGTCGGAAGGGATGATTCGGAGTCCCCATGAGGAAATATTGTCTGAGACGTTCAGGAGTTTTTTCAGGGCGTCCTCGCGGTCCTTCACCTGGCGCTCGGCGACGATGACTTCCTCCTCCCGGCGGGCGACGGTGGCCTCGGCCTCGAGAATTTCGATGGGAGCGAGCGTGCCCACATCGACCTGAATCTGGTTGCGGCGGCGAAGATCCTTCGCGAGTTCCAGCGATTTTCGTTGGAACGCGATGTTCGAGATGGAGAACACGAGGTCCCAGTAGGCCTGCTCCACGCTGTCGATGACCGAGATCACGCGGTCGCGGTAGATGAGGAGGGACTGGTCCAGCGAGAAAGTAGCCACCCGGATTTCGGCCTTGTTGACATCTACGCCGAAGTTTTTGAGAAGAGGCTGTGAGATAGAGAAGGTGAGGCTCGAGTCGAAGTCCGGGTTGATGGTTTTTTGCCGGGAGTTCGAGTCCTCCCGCACCGTTTCGAAGACGAGAGATATTTCGGCGCCGGTGACGAGCTTCTTCTCGATGCCGGCGGAGACTGTCTGCTCGCTGGAGGTTTGCTGACCACCGCTCGCGAGAAGGCTGCTCGGGGTGTCGGCCCTCGATTTTTCGGTACTGACCTCGGACGTGAATGCGGAGTCGAAGTCGGATTCCCGCTCAACCACCTCCCTCTCGCGGATGCGGGGGTTGTGGGCCTCGATGGTGATGTCGAAATTTCGCGCGAGGGCCAGCGTGACGGCCTCGCGGAGGGAAAGTTTCAGGCGCCGGCCCGATATTAAGGGAGCCGTGGAGGGCGCGCTGGGCCGCTCGAAAAAGAGCTTCTTGATTGGTGACTCCGAGGTTATCGGGGCCTCCGGGACCAGGGGCGCCGGCGCCCCCCAGGCGGCGGCCATCGGGAAAATAAACAAGGCGGCGGCGAATCGTGTGAATGAAACGAATCTCGGTTTTTTCA
>NYYB01000161.1 GCA_002685755.1 Nitrospinota bacterium | reverse complement strand
ACCGCCTGATGGAAACCTACGGTGGATTCTTTCATATGGCTTGTGCCCTGATCACGATGAGAAAACTCATGAGGGTTATGAAATGACTTCTAACATTTTCATTTGAATTCTCCTGGTTGGGAGGAGTTCCTTTTTTATTGTCACGTTCCGATGCATTTGCCATTTTATCTATAAAATTAACTCTCTGCTGCATTATACCATCTCACGATGGAATAATTGTCGAGGGTTGATCAGGCCCCCGAATATCTCGAGAATTAGGCTTCGCTCCAGAAGTTCCGGTCCAAATTTAAACAGGGTGAAAGGAGACTTCAAAATAGGGGGAAAACCGGCTGTCCTGCGGTGGAATTGGAGAGATGAGGATATCGTCCGGCCACCTCGATGCCCAATGTAAAAAAAGGAAGTGTTCCCGCGAAGGCTCAGATGATAGAATTTTCGGGCATATAATAATATCTTCGATTATCAGGTTTGACCGCTGCTCCGGTGGGCAGGGCGGCCCCGCGGTCCTCGTAGAGGAAGTTCACGATGGATGAGCTGTCCCAATTTCGGCACCGGATCGATGAGTGTGACGAAGGCCTTTTGCGGCTCATCAACGAGCGGCTCAAGATCTGTCTTGAGGTCGGGGACTACAAGGCCGGACGCGGATTGAAAGTCCGGATTCCCGAGCGGGAAGAGGAGGTGATATCCAGGGCGCTGGGTCTTAACGACGGCCCTTGCCCTCCCGGCGTTGTTCAGGAAATTTTCCGCCTTTTAATCGATACCGCTGTTGCCCTGGAGGAGAATCCGGATACTGCCCACAACGAGAAGTAACCGGTGGCTCAATTGACAAAAGTCGGTCACAGTGGGGCAGGGCAGTATATTTTACTTATGACTCCCGCCAAGGGTTGAAATTCTTCCCGCCCGGTTTGTTTCTCGCGATACCGTTTATGCCGCTTTGAATCTGGAGAGTTCATCCATGGAATACGCGTATTGGGTTTTGGCGCTGTTGGCCGGTGTGGCGGCCGGCCTGTTTGCCGCCCGGTTCATTCACCGGGTTCGTCTGTCTGCGTTTGAGGAGCGGCTCCTACAATCCGGAGCGGAGATGGATAGTCTCAAAGCCGAACTGACTGGCCGGGACGCATCCATACTCGACCTCAAATCGGGTTCCGCCCGTCTGGAGGCTGCTCTTGAATATGAAAAGGCGGCCGCCGGGGAGAAACTGGAGATACTGAACAAGTCGGCGGCCGAAATGCGAGAGGCGTTCAAGGCGCTTTCGTCGGATGCCCTGCGCGATAACAATCAATCTTTCTTGGAATTGGCCAAGTCCACGTTCGAAAAATTTCAAAGCGAGGCCAAAAGCGATCTCGAAGCGAAGCAAAAATCGGTGGAGACTCTCGTAACGCCCATTAAGGATTCACTGGAGAAAGTGGATGCCCAGCTCCAGGAGGTCGAAAAGGTCCGGAGGGAGACCTATGGCGGTCTTTCGGAGCAGGTCCGCTCGCTAATAACGACGCAGGAGCGGCTCCACTCGGAGACAGAGAACCTCGTTAAAGCGCTCAGGACACCGAATGTCCGGGGGCGGTGGGGAGAAATTCAGCTTCGCCGGGTCGTCGAAATATCGGGGATGGTGTCCTATTGCGATTACGCCGAACAGGAATCAGTTTCAACGGACAGTGGCTCTCTGCTGCGGCCCGACATGATAATCAAACTCCCGGGAGGGAGGGAGGTGGTTGTGGACGCGAAAGCGCCCCTGTCCGCCTATATCGAATCCTGGGAGACGGAGACCGAGGAGGCCCGGCGCGATCAATTGAAAAAACATGTCCACCAGATTCAAGATCATATGTCCCGGTTGAGTTCAAAGGCCTACTGGGACCAGTTCGCCAATTCCCCCGATTTTGTCGTGATGTTTCTTCCGGGCGAAAGTTTTTTCAGCATCGCTCTTGAATACGAGCCGGGTTTGATTGAAGAAGGTTTCCAGCAGCGTGTGTTGCTTGCGACGCCGACCACGCTGATCGCTCTTTTGCGCTCAATTGCCTATGGATGGCACCAAGAGAAGGTGGCGGAAAGCGCNCAGGCGGTNAGTGATTTGGGCCGGGAGCTTTACGGACGGCTCAAAANCNTGGCCGCTCATTTTTCGGCTACGGGCAGGGGGTTNGACCGGGCCGTGNATGCCTACAANAAGGCCGTCGGTTCCTTGGAGGGGCGTGTGTTGGTCTCNGCCCGGAAATTCACCGAGTTGGGTTCGGCCTCCTCCGGGGAAATCGAGNCCATTCCTCNGGTCGNAAAATCGNCCCGTGCGCTGCAGGCTCCTGATTTAATAAAAGNGGGTGAGGCGGCCGGAGAGACACAAGGGGAAATAGATTTATCGTAGGCGGCGTTATATCGAACTCGCCGAAATTCATTCCGAAACAACCCGAGCAACGCCCTCCATCTCGCGCAATATGATTTTCGGCCTCTTGGCAGGCGTGCCGATCCCACCAATCAGGCAAAAAAAACTTCTTTGGCGCGGGGTTTAATGGCGCCTTAAAAGGAATCTTCCGGGTTTTTCGGGGGAGGGGACGGAAGATCTTTGGCCAGCTATACATCGGGTCTTCCGTAGGGAGGAGAGTTCTCGGCAGCCTCGGTTCCGTCGATAAATGACTGGCCGACACAAATAACCCTCCCAGTAATTCGATTCATCACCGATTCCCCCGGTTCGAGTTTCAGGAACTCCATCTTGAATTTCGACCGGTTCGACGGAATTAGGGCGACGTGATCCGCGTCGAGCACTTCAACGCGCTTAACGGTACACCCACCGTCTATGTCGCGGATGGCGAATATCGCGTCAGATGTGACGACACGGTCGTTCCGGTCCACAACGGCGACGCTATCGTCGGATAATTCGGGTTCCATGCTCCTACCGGATATTCGAACGGCCACCAGATTCAATGAATGGCGCGCGAATTCTTCTTTCGGAAGAAACAGCCAGACCATGATGGCGTCGTCCACGATTCGGGCGTTCCCGGCCGCGATATTCCCGGAAACGACCGGGACCGGGATCAACTCCCCGGCCGCCTGGTGCGCGGATTCATTCTCTGATACGAGACGCATTTCACAGGCGATGGACGATGGCGGAAGGGAAAGGAGGTCGGCCAGAGAAACTTCCATCGAATCAGCAATTCGCTGGAGCGCTCCCAATGTCGGATCGATGCTGCCGGATTCGATTTGTTCGATTTCGTCGGCGTCGATACCGGCTTTTCGCGCAACCGCCGCCCGCGTCAGGTTTTTTCCCTCGCGGAGCCTTCTCAGACGCTTTCCTGTAAAGCCTTTATCGCTGGGCATTTCGCTTTCTTTAGCGCTCCCTTATTTGCTTTTGCGAAGCAAGGACCCGAGATTCAGGCGGCCCGGTCCCAAAAGAATAAGAACAATGCCGATAACGAAAATAGTGGCGTGCACCGGATGCTCCAGAATCTGTATCGCCTGGGTTCCGATTTGCTTCCAAATAAAATAGGCGGCCGCGGCTGCGGAGAGAAAGGATGCCGAGCGGGTGGCGATTCCGAGGAATATGGCGACCCCGCCCAACGACCAAACTCCCATAATCGTAACCAGCGTCCATGCCTCGACGGAGGCGACTTTCAGCCCCGCGAAGCTCAAGGGTCCCAGTCCTTCGAACATCTGATAGCCGGTTGATGCGGCGAGGACCCCCATCCAAAGGCGGAGGATCGTCAATCCCCAATCTCTTGCGTTTGAACTCACCCGTCGCTCCTGAGAAAAGTCACCGGGGAAATCGACTAAAGTCGGGCGGGCGCTTTTCTTTGAAAGCGTTCATCCCTTCGACGGATTGTTCGTTGTTCCAGACCGCATTGAGAAGCTCGCTTCCGTGCATCCAGGATGGGTAGTGAAGATCGCCCAAAAAATTGAGGCTTGTTTTCATGTATCGCAGGGTGGCCGGAGCATGGCCGTTAATCGTTGCGCACCATTCCTCGGTAGTCTCCTCGAGTTTTTCGTCGGGAACGACCTCGTTGATCAGTCCGTCTTCCTTGGCTTCCTTAGCGGAATAGCGCCTGGCGAGGAAGAGCATTTCCCTTGCCCGGCGATCTCCCATGAGAAGCGGAAGATACTGGGTCGCCCCGACGACCGGAAGGGCTCCGACCTTGGCGCCCGATTGTCCGAAAGTTGCGTTATCGCTCGCAATGCACAGATCGTTGTATAGCTGCCATTCGTTGCCTCCGCCGATGCACCATCCCCGAACCATGGCGATCGTGGGTTTTCCGCAATTCCTGAGAAGCATGCAAAGGCGCCGCATTTTATTGTTCCAAATATGTCCGGACCGCTCGTCCAGGCTCAACATCATGTCCATGTCGCCGCCCGAGGAGAAGTTTCCGTTCAGTCCGTACATTACGCCGACGCCGATGTCGGAGTCTTCGTCCAGCTGGGTATAGGCGTCGATGACTTCGTTGATCATGTCGAAATTCATAGCGTTGAGGGTTTTAGGGCGGTTGAGGCCGACCCACAAAGTCTTGTCTTTCACTTCGACTACGATTGTTTTATAGCTCATTGAAGACTCTCCATAATAATTACAATCGACCATTGCTGTCAGAGCCGCCGCGGGCCCTTTGGGTTAGATCCTCAAGAGACAACATATACTCCCATAGAGCGTCGGGATTTTCCATGGAGGTCCGAACCGGTTAATTGATGGCGGCAACAAACCCCTGGAAGAGAAGGCGCATCGATATCAGTGCGAGGAGAACGACGAATATTCGTGTCAAGGTGATCGACCTCAGTTTTCCGGATATTACTGCGCCTGCCTGCGCCCCTCCGACCACCCCGATGGCGAGGGGCAAAATGACGTCCCCCATGGTGCGCAAATTGCCTTGCAGATAGTGGGATAAAACGGCAGTTGAGTCGGTGATCAAAATCAGGCTCTGCGAAGTTGCCACGGCGATGTGGACGGGAATGCGGAGGGCCCGAATCATCAGGGGGACGTAGAGGGGACCGCCGCCGATTCCGAAAAAAGAGGCAAAAAACCCCAGTGCCGTGCTGATGGCGATGCCGAGCTTGAAGCGGAAGAAGTAGTGGTAGGTTTTCCCATCGCTGTCGACTATGCAGCGCTCGGTCCATGAGCGGGTCTCGGGGCCTGCCCCCGCGGAGGCATCTACGGGGGGCGGGGAGCCCTGGAACAAGGAGATGCACAAGGCCATAAGCCCCAGGCCTAGGAGGAGGTCGAACGGCCCGCGCCCCACCTGAGAAGTGACAAACGTGCCGAGAATCACCCAAGGAGACGCCACCAGCCCGTAGATCAAACTGGTCTTGATGTCGATTCGCCCGAGGCGGTAGTAAGCGGTAGAACCGGAAAGAGCGTTTATGGCGACAACGGAGAGCGAAGTGGCCGTGATGATCTCTGAGGGACGATCCGGAAACAAGAGAAGCAAAATGGGAGTAAGGATGAAGCCCCCGCCCGCCCCGACCATTGTTCCAAAAATGCCCACGCCGAGGCCAAACAGGAGAAATTCGAGAAAAAAAATCATGAAAGATACTCCTCAAAAAAACGTGCTTAAAATCGCCCTACGAAATGACCAATTTTTTTTGTTGATAAAATAAATGGCGGAAGGGGAATTTACTGCGCGAAATGACAAATCCGCCGTGTCCAGTGTATTTGGGCCGCATCATATTTAGAAAACGATGGAGATGAGCGCGGCTTTACGCGGTTGAATTCTCCGGCATTTTGTGGGTACTGCTACTCAGGTGACAAGAGCGAGTACCCCGATTTGTCACCACCACCCAAGCGAACCTGTCACATATCAAATTGAATTCCAGATTCGAACCTTGAATTTTTCTTTACGGAATGAATCAGAAGCGCATGTAGGGCACTTCGGGGTCATTGGGGTTTCTTACAATGTTTTGCCTTTCGGGGTGGGGCGCTTGGCCGCCATGCGCCGTTCGAAATTGACCGATATCTTTTTTTGATGGCACCANGCGATTATANCCTCGAGCTCTTTGCTGAGNNTGATAGGAAATTTTCCNAAATTCNCTTTTTTGNTCTTGAGCCGGTTGATTTCCACCATATTGAGGCTTTGCGCACTCAAAAGGTCATGTACTTGATCCCGCAGGCTTTTTTCCTTGCTGGCCATCTCTTCGACCGTTCCCTTTACTTTTCCGACCTCTGATTTTAGCCTCGAGATTTCGCTATTGGCCTTGATTTTGTAGCCTAGACCCGAAAAGAAAAATACCCCGACCAGGCCGACTAGTAATAAATCGGCCGCGCTAACGTTGATGAGTTCTAATGCAATCAGGATAACGGTATCCATCTTATAAGGTTATTCCGTTCCCGGTTTGTAATTCGATGCGCGAAAATAACGCGAATCAGGCTGTTCGGTGTAGAACTGCTGTACTTCCTTATAGAGTTTGACTTTTTCGGGAAGGTTGGATTTTTGGATATTTTTTTCCATGTTTTCAATTTGCTTCACCAGCTGGCCCATTACCTCCATCTGGATCGGAATAATTTTTTCGCTGATTTTCTTCGAGGTTTCTTCCATTTTCTTGACCGACTTATGCATACTGTCCTGATGGCTGTGAGCTTCATCCTCCTCTCTCATGAGGTGGTCTCTCGACGAAGAAGACACGACGAACGTTCGAATGGCCCACCAAAGGGAGCCAATCGTGAGGAGGAGTTCCACCGTAACCCGGATTCCACTTACGTATTGGAGCACGGAGATTCCTTTTAGTAAAAGTTGCCCAATAAAAACAACACCTTAGACTTTAATTAATAGAAACGTCGGACCATCATTGCCCTTCGGTGACGAAATAAAATAGAGGGCGAAAGTTCCCCGCAAATATATCTCAAATTATCCTATCATAATAGGGATTTACGCAAACTCTTCTCGGGCGGATTTATTTCCGCAACAATTTCGGTGAATATTACCGAATGATTAATATGACAGCAGGCATTTCCGTAGTATCTTATAGGGATTCAGGGGGTTGGACAGGTTTTTTTATCAATAATTTTGCCAAAAAGAGGGTTTTAGGTTGCAAGTTCCGCTGGATACACCGGTTGAGGTTCGTGCGGAGAAGTTTCGGCAGGTCCTGAACAATGAAAATGCAGGTCCCTACAGGGTTTTGCAGGAATCCACCGAGGAATTCCCCGAAGCCGAGGTTCCTGCCGTTCGCCGCCCACATCTGACGTCGGACGGCAAAAGCCTTGTCGCGGTGGCCCGCGGGCGGACGCGCGCAGAAGGGGTCCGAATCGCTGTGGACTTGCTGGGCGGAATCCGCCGTGCGATCAGCGCTCCGCACTCTGTTTTGATCAAACCAAATTTCAATTCGTCCGACCCTTTTCCGGCGTCCTCGCATCCTGATCATCTCCAGGTCCTCATCGAATTGATGCGCGAGGCGGGATGCGAGGAAATCGATATTGGTGAATTAGGCGGGCTTCTTTCATTGCCGGCTGCGCGTAATTTCGAGCGGTGGGGAATGGATGAATTCCAGAAGAAAAACGGCAACGGAGTTGTTTTATTCGACGAGGAGCCCTGGGTGAAGGGCCGGGTTCCGGGCGCGCACCGCTGGGGAGGATGGATACATTGCCAGGAGAGGGTACTCCGCCCGAATCAACAAATTGTCAGCGCCCCGGCCATGAAGAGCCACGGAGGCGGGCCGCGGTTCAGCCTTTCGCTGAAAAACGGATACGGGTTCGTTCATCCCCGAGATCGGGTCCGGGCGCATTTTGTGCCCCAGATGGCCGAAATGATCGTGGAGACAAACCTTCTTTACACCCCGAGTCTCGTGGTGATTGACGGAACGCAATGCTGGATTGCGGGCGGTCCCTATAGCGGTGAGTTGCGCGAGCCCAATGTCATCATTGCGGGCGATGATCGGGTGGCCGTCGATGTGGTGGGCGCCTCGGTTATCCGGTCGATGGGATCGGAACTATTGCGGGATTTTCCGGTCTGGTCTCACCGGCAAATCGGTCGGGCCGTTGAACTGGGGCTCGGGGCCGCCGGTCCCGGTGATATGGAAATCCTCACCGAAGACGCCACGGGAAGCGCCGACTTTACTGCTCTCATGGACCAGGTGCGGGCCTATACGGAGGAGGGGGTTCCCGCCTGATGGCCGGAGGGGCGGACAAGGTTCGATTCCGTTGACTCTCCGGGGGGGATCGACTACATTTCCCGCGGTCTGGGCGCCCTTGGGCGGCTCGGCCTAAATTCGGATAATTCTCCTGTGGGGCTGTAGCTCAGCTGGGAGAGCGCATGACTGGCAGTCATGAGGTCGAGGGTTCGATCCCCTTCAGCTCCACCAACAAAAATGATGGGCTTGATAAAAAGCCTAATGAAAATAAGAAGTTAACCAAACC
>NYYB01000033.1 GCA_002685755.1 Nitrospinota bacterium | reverse complement strand
CCAAGATGCGCTTCATTTTCCTATCCTCTTGTTTTTCTGTCCCTTGGCCAAAAACACCCGAATCCACGCAAACCAGATACCGCTCTATTTGACGCGGCGGGTTCCATTTATCCTCTATTTATTAAAACTCGGTGTTCCAGGGTAAATTCCTGATTTTTACCGGATAATACATTTCCGGCCCCTCAACCCCTATTTTCGGGAGTCAAGCTTTTAACATATATAATTTCAGTTGGTTATAGGAATAATCCGCCGTCCCCCACCCTGATCGAAGCCTGGCCACGGGCCCCGGCTTCGATTAGGATGGGCGGCTATTCCTCGCCGCATGGGTAGATTCAATAACTCGCCGAAGGAGGCAGGTGTGCGAACAGGGACTCCCCTCGGGGGCTGGAGCGTCGGGGATAAATTCACCACCCGCGGCAGGACCGTGACCGAGACCGATATCCTGAGCTATGTGGGAGTGGCGGGCTACGCCGAGAGCCTGTTTCTCGACACGGAGTATCTCAAGGCGAAAGGCCACGGCAGTCGCATGGCCCCCGCCCTTCTGACGGCCTCGTTCGCCGACGGGCTTATCATCCAGACCGGCGTTTTGAGCGAGGTCGCCGTCGCCCTCCTCGGCATCGACAACCTCAGGGCGCTGGCGCCGGTCTATGCTGGCGACACCCTCTACGCCGAGATCGAGGTGACCGAGGTGAGGCCCTCCGGGAGCCGGCCCGATCGAGGCGTCCTGAGCAGCCGCCAAAAGGTTGTCAACCAATCCGGAAAAACCGTCCTCGTGTACGACGTGAGCCGAATGGTGCTCCGCGAGGCGCCCGGTCAATCAAATTCCTAGAGCCCGAAAAACGCCTTGGCCGTTCCGCTCCAAATCTTTTCGGCGTCGCCGCCGGAAAGCCCAAGGCTCTCGACGATTTCGACGTGCGCCGCGACGGGGACCCATGGAGCGTCCGAGGCGAACATGAGGCGGTCCGCCCCCATCTCGCTGAGGGCAAGCGAGAGGGCGGTTTTCGAGTGAGCGACGGCATCGGTGTAAAACCTATCGAAATAATGACTCGGCGGATGGGAGATTTGATCCCGCGGCCCGGGGCGGCTGCCCGAGAGGCGGTCCACCCGCGCGATGAGGAGTGGAAGCGTCGCGCCGCCGTGGGGCAGGAGAACCTTGAGGCCGGGGTTGCGCTCCATGATGCCCGACATGATGAGCCTCAGCGCCGCCAGGCTCTCGTCGAACAGAAAACCGACCATGGGCCCCAGCCAGTAGTCGGCGTAAACCGGCCCCGAGGGCGAGGGACCCGGATGGAGAACGAGGGGAACCCCACGGTCCGCGAGCAGCGCCCAGACGGGCTCGAGGGCGGGCTCGTCGAGCGGGCGAGTCCCGCCGACGTAGGCGAACACCTGGAGGCCGACGAAACCCAGATCGTCGATGCACCGCTCGAGTTCGCGGCAACTGGCGTCGATGTCTCCATACCCCAAATTGGCGAAGCCGCGAAAACGGTCCGGGTGATTCGAAACGGCCTCGGCGATGCCGTCGTTTCCGATCCGGGCAAGCTCGTCGGCGTCGGACGGACCGGGGGCGAGGTCCGGGCCCGGTATGTTGACACTGAGCAGGGAGAGAACAATTTGGTGGGCGTCCATCTCCTCGAGCTTGAGGGACAGGTCCAGAAGGGCCGGCCCCATCGGCAGTACTGCTTCCGTGGTCCCCAGGGCCGACCAGCCGCCCTCCTCCCGCACGAACCGGGGATAATCCGATCTCTCCGCAAGGGCTTTGACGTAGGCATCCGGCATGTGGTGAGTTTGAACATCGATGCGCATATCGGGCTCCTGGTTTCAAGGCATAAGAATTGAATCGGGGCGCCCTGTAATTATCGGCCCTGGCGAGGGGCGCGCGCAAATCATGGCCGCTATCGCGTCAGGCTAATCGGCGGCTAGCCCTTCGACGGCAGGATGACCTCGGCCGTGCCCTTGCTGGCGATCTCGCCGAGCTGGTTCGTACCCGTGAATTCGAGGGTGACGGAGCCGTCCTCGCTCTTTTCGGCGACCTTGCCGGCGTAGCGGATCGTGTCGCCGTAGACCATGGGTTTTCGCACCTGGCAGTCGAGCTTCTTGAGGAAGCCCTCGTCCCCCATCCAGTTCGTGACGTAGGGGGTGGACCAGGCGAAGCGCATCACCCCGTTGTCGAAGGGCCCCGGCATCCCCCGGCCCGCGGCGAGGGTGAAGTCCTCGTGCTGCTGGGAGTTTTTGACGGGCAGCCCGATCTTGGGGGTGATGACGGCGTTGTGGGGCGCCTTGATGATGTCGAGGTATCCGAGCCGGCCGGCCTTGTAGGAGGGGCCAAGCGCGGCGTTCCAGGCCACCATGTCTCCGATGGTGAGCGGCCCTCGCAGCATCGGGGGGAGCTCGTCTCCCGGGGCGACATCCTCCCAATGGATCGTGTCCGCGCCGGTCCTTTTTTCGGCGCGGTACTCGGCCTCGATCCCGGCGATGGCCTCCTCGTCGTAGTGGGTGATCTCGCGGTCGTACAAGAGGCTGGTTCCCTCCTGGAGGGTGCGGATCATGGTGCCGGTCGCCTTGGCCACGATCTCATCGGCCCCGTTCCAGTAGGTGAACTCGCCGATGATGAAGATCAGGCGGCGGCCCGCCTTGTTGGTTTTCTCGAACATCTCTTTTTGGATCGACGAGGCCCGCAGCTTTTCCCCGGCGTAGACGGGCTTGAACCATTCGCAGGCGACGCCTCCGATCAGCGAGGAAAGCGGCGCCGCCACCGGCGCCCCGTGAAGGATGGGGTAAAGGACCGAAACCAAAAAGGCGGGTGGGGCCTGGATTTTTCCGCCGGAGGTTTTGGCGGCGTAATCCGGATCGAGCCAGAGGGGATTGTCGTCGTCGATGCCGTAGGCGAAATGGCGGATGGCGTCGGCCGAGGCTTCGGTGTTCCAGGGCCCCCGCTCGCGGACCTCCTTGCCGACCAGCTCGCGGGATTTGGCGGCGAATTCCTCGATTCTCTCTTCTGCATCGTTCGTCACTGGATTGAACTCCTCGGGATGAAAAAAAACGGTGATTGCCGGTCCGGCACTTGGGTGATTTCCGGTCCGGCACTTTAAGGGGCGCGCTACGTTTCGGCAATCAGCGGAGGAAGGATTTCACCTTGTCGAGGAACCGCTTCGTGAGCGGGTTGGTCGAGGCCGAGGAAAGACGCTGGAATTCCCGGAACAGGGCGCGGAGCTTTTTGTTGAGCCGGATGGGGGTTTCGACGGTGACGCTCACCAGCTGATCGCCCGTGCGCCGTCCGCCGGGGGGGAGAGTCTCTTTCCCCTGAGCCGGAAGATCTGGCCGGTCTGGGTGCCCGCCGGAATCCGGACCTTCACCCGGCCACCCAAGGTGGGGACAGTGGTCTCGTCTCCCAGCGCCGCCTGGACGATGGTGATGGGCTGATTAAAGAAGATGTCGTTTCCCGAGCGCTCGAATATCTTGTGCGCCTTGATCCGGACCCCTACGAGCAGATCGCCGGTCTCGCCGCCGCCCTCGTTCCCCTTGCCGCGCACCCTGAGCTGAGTGCCATCCACAACGGCGGCGGCGACTTTCACCCGGATGCGCTCCCTCTGGCTGAGGCGGCCCGCACCCCGGCACCCGGGGCATTTTTTGCGGGATTGGGTTCCGCTTCCCATGCAGGTGGCGCAGGGAATGGCGGCCTCCGCCAGCCCCCGGTGAAATCTGATCTCGCCGGTTTCCCCGCAGAGGCGGCACGCGACGGCCGCGGCCTCCGGGTCCGTCCCTTCTCCCCGGCATTGGCCGCAGACCGTGAGGCGGTCCACCGAGACTTCGCGGCTGACGCCGGCAGCGGCTTCCTCGAGAGTGATCTCGACCCGGGACTGAAGATCGCCTCCGCGCTCCCTGGCGGGTTTTTTCGCTCCCCTCCGGCCCCGGAATATCTGGGAGAAGATGTCCTCCCACTCCTGGTCGAAGGGGCCCGAGTCCTTATCGGTGCGCGGGCTCCGCGTGCCGGAGCCCCGGGGGAGCGAATCGTGGGCGGCCCGTTTTGCGGGGTCCCGGAGCGTTTCGTAGGCGATGACGATTTCCTTGAAGCGGGCCTCGGCCTCGGGGTCCCCGGGGTTGCGGTCCGGGTGAAAGTCGAGGGCGAGCTTTCGGTAGGCCTTGCGAATTTCGTTGGCGCCGGCGTTCCGGGGAACGTCCAGGATTTCATAGGCGTCCGGAGCCATCAGGCGCGGGCCCTCGAGGCGAACGGAGAGCGGCGAGGGGAGAGGTGACGCCGACAGAGGAGGTGACGCCGACAGAGGAGGCGGCCGGTGCGTTTAAGTGCCGGGAGCGGAGCGGGCACTACTTCGGATCGATCCTGTGGTCTCCGTGGGAGAGGTAGTGGCTCACGGCGTCCGCCGTCCACTCGACGAGGGAGACCACCCGGTCGTAGCGCATCCGCTTGGGGCCGATGATTCCGATGGTGCCCAGGGGCCGGTCGTCGATGAAGTAGGAGCGCGCCACGACGCTGCAATCCTCCATCCCGTCGATGTCGTTTTCGGAGCCGATCAGCACGGTGAGGTCGGGGGAATTGAGGTACCCGTCGAGGAGACGAATGAGCTTGCCCTTCTCCTCGAAGGCCTGATAGAGATTCTGGAGTTTCTCGAAATCGTCGGCGAACTCGGGCTGGGTGAAAACCCGCGAGGCGCCATCGACGAAAAGCCCCTCGCCGTCGTCTTCTTCGTCATCAACGAGAAAAGTGCGCCGGCTCAGCTCCCCGGCTCTATTGTAAAGCATGTCGAGGTTGTCGCGCTCCTCGCCCATGCGCTCGAGAACCCGGGCGCGGACCTCGCGGAGGGAGAGACCTCCGTACTCCTCGTTCAGGTAGTGGGATATCCGGTTGAGCTTCTCTTGGTCCAGATCCTCGTCGATGGGGACGACGCGGTTCTGGACGACGCCGCTCTTCGAGACGATGACGACGAGGACGTTTTCGCTGGACATGCGGATAAACTGGATATTCTGGAAAAAGAGCTGATCGCGGCCCGGGAGGAGGACAACCCCGGCCTGTTGAGTAAGCTCGGACAAAATCCGCGAAGCCTGGGTGACGACCTGCTCCACCTGGGCCATGCGGTGGGCGTAGCTTCTCTGGATGGACTCGCGCTCCTCGCGGGTGATGTGGTGGATGTTCATCAGCGCATCGACGAAGACGCGGTAGCCCAGATCGGTCGGAAGCCTTCCGGCCGAGGCGTGGGGCTTGGAGAGGAATCCGGCCTCGGCCAGATCGCTCATGATGTTGCGGATGGTGGCCGGGCTCAGGGAGAGGGGAATCTTCTTCGAGAGCGTCCGGCTGCCCACGGGTTCTCCGGTTTCGATGAAGGTGTTCACGACGGCGCGGAGGACATCCTGTGTCCTGGCGGATAGATCGGTGGGGTTCGTGGCCATGTTGGGATCCCGTGATAGGAGCGAGGGGCCGTGGTTAGCACTCTTTCGGGTAGAGTGCTAATCTTTTGTCGAGCTTAAGTCCAGGGGTGGGGGCTGTCAAGAATAGGGATTTTTCGGCGGTGGCCGGGGCGGGGGATTATTTTCCGCCCGGCGGGTGTTATTCTTCATAAACTTTTGATTATGATATTCTTAGTCGATTTATCCATGACCTCAAAGAGGGTGGATCGGGCGATGGCCGCGCAGGATGAGAACAAAGAGACCGCGATGGGGGCGACCTCCCGCATCGCTGAGTCGCGGCGGGTGAACCGCAGGTACCGCTATGTGGTCATCTCGGGCGCCGCCGCGGTGTTGCTGATCCTTCTGGGCATTTCGCTGAAAATCCATTCGGGTGCGAGAGGGGATATCGAGATCCAGTTCAACCGCCAGCAACTCCTCATCGCCGATCAGGCGAGCGGGCGGATCGTCTCTTTTCTGGGGGAGTTGACGGCCAGCCTCCGCTTCAGCGCGAGATTTCTCCGGACGGTCGGGCCCGGCCATCCCGGTCGGATGATCGCCATCGCCGGGCTCTACGAGCGCCTCGGGGGTCGGCCGCGCATCAACCAGGTGGGTATATTGAGAGAGGGCGCACCGGATCCCGATGCCTCCCTCCAGGAGAATCCGGGGATTTTGTCGCGCTGCCCGCTGGGGGCCGAGTCGTGTTTTCTGATCGTCCGCAAGGGGGAGGAACCCGAATTTATTTTCGCCGCCGTGCCCACCGGAAACCGCGACTGGGTATTCGCGACGGTGTTGCTCGAGGACCTGGCCCGCGTCTTCATCAACCCGGTTCAATCGGGGCTGAAGGGACGCGCCTGGCTGATGGACGGCGCCGGGCGGATTTTAATCTCGCCGGGGTTTCCGGTGTTCGAGGGGGTTCGCCTGGGCGATATCGCCAGCCGCCGGGGGGATGAGCGCCTCAAGCGAAGCGCGGCGCGGATGTCGCGCGGCGAGCGGGGCTTCGACTGGCATTTCGATTTTCGCCCCGGAAAGGTCTCGCGCAAGGGCCGCACCCTCACCGCGTTCACCCCGCTCCTGGTCGGCCCGGAGCAGTGGACCCTGGCGGTGACGGCCTCCTCCTCAGAGGTGAGCGACCTGGTGCGGCGCACCTTCCGGAAAAGTTTGCTGGTGACGAGCTTCGGTTTCGCCGTGATCATCGCCGCCGCCCTCCTCATCCTCGATCGCGAGAGGCGGCGCATCCGGGTCGAGGACCGGCTTCACTGGTCGGGCCAGGTTCTCGAGAGCAAAACGCGGCTCCAGGCCCTCTTCGACGGAATCACCGACAGCATTTGCATCCTCGACGAGAATTTTAGGATTTTGATGGTGAACCGTGAGATGAGTCTGCTGCTCGATTGCGAAATTCCCGACCTGCTTTTTCTCACCTGGGGCGGGGAGGGAGGCGCTCCCCTCCCCGAGGGACTCGCCGACAGGAGCATTGCGATCCGCACCTTCGAGAGTGGCCGTCGGGGCACGGCCGAGCGATCTGTCGAGTTGCCCGGCGGGAGGCGGATCGACGCCGAACTCTATTCGTATCCGATTTTCGGGGCCGGCGGGCGGCCTCACCAGGTCATTCTCTATATCAAGGATGTCACCGAGCGCCGTGCCCTCGAGCAACAGCTCCTCCAGCAAGAGCGCCTCACCATCGTCGGCAAGATGAGCGCCCAGGTGGCCCACGAGATCCGGAACCCTCTTTCGGCCATCAACCTCAACGCCGAGCTGCTCGGAGACGAACTCGGCGGCTACGCGGGCGAGGAGACCGCGGAGGCTTGGTCGCTGCTCCGCTCGATTAAGAACGAAGTGGATATTCTCAGACAGGTGACCGATGATTATCTCAAGTTCGTGCGGATGCCGCGCTCGGGCCGCCGGGTGGGCGACATCAACGAGCTGCTCGACGACCTTCTGAATTTTCACGCCGAGGAGGGCGCGAGCCTGGGGATACGGGTTGAGCGCTCGTTTTCGGTCGATATCCCCGAGGTCGAATTCGACGAGACGCAGTTCCGGCTGGCGTTTCAAAACCTCATCCTCAACGCCTTCGACGCCATGTCCGAGGGCGGGCGGCTGTTAGTCCGCACCGTCGCCGGCCCCGAGGGCACCGTCGGCATCGACATCGAGGATCAGGGCATCGGGATTCCGGTCAAGGACCAGGAATCGATGTTCACCCCGTTTTTCACGACTAAAGCGAGCGGAACCGGGCTGGGCCTCGTTCTGACGCAGCAGATTCTGAGCGAGCACCGCGGAACCATTCGTTTTTCGAGCCAGGAGAAGATGGGAACCACCTTCCATATTTCCTTGCCGGAGGCGGCCCCCGTGGAGGCGAAAGCATGAGACCCAACAGCGACATTCACATCATGGTCGTTGACGACAAGCGCGGCAGCCGCGAGGCCCTGCAAAAAATGATCGCCAAGGAGGGCTACCAGGTCTCGATAGCCCACGACACCGAGACGGCGCTCGAAATATTCGGCCGCGAGGCCGCGCATCTGGTGATCACCGATCTGAGGATGCCCGGCAGGGACGGAATCTCCCTGCTAAAAGAGGTGAAGCGCATGAGCTCCGAGACCGAGGTGATTCTCATATCAGGACACGGCACGGTCGAGACCGCCGTCGAGGCCATGCGCGAGGGCGCATACGATTTCATCACCAAGCCGCTCGAGCGCGTCGTCGTCCTCAAGGCCATATCGAAGGCGCGAGAAAAACAGGACCTCACCCGGGAGAACGCCGACCTGCGCGCACAGCTTCGGAGTCTGAGCGACGCCTCCGGGTTCATCGGTAACAGCGCAGCCGTCCGCGAGGTCAAGGAGTTGATTCGCCAGGTGGCCCCGACCTCGGCCAACGTTTTGATCCTCGGGGAGAGCGGAACTGGCAAGGAGATCGTTGCCAACGCCATCCACCGCTCGAGCGAGCGGGCGGGGAGGCCCTTCATCAAGGTGAATTGCGCCGCCCTGCCCGAGACCCTGCTCGAGAGCGAGCTCTTCGGCTACGAGCGCGGGGCCTTCACCGGGGCGGTCTCCCGGAAGGAGGGGCGGTTTTTCCTTGCGGACGAGGGGATGCTATTCCTCGACGAGATCGGCGACATGCCGATGGCCCTTCAGGCGAAAATCCTCCGCGTACTTCAGGAGGGCGAGTTCGAGCGGCTGGGCGGAAACGAAACCCTCAAGGTGGATGTGCGCATCGTCGCGGCGTCGAACCAGGACCTCACCGAGGCCATCGCCGAACGGCGCTTCCGGGAGGACCTCTACTACCGCCTCAACGTCATCGGCATCCACCTGGTGCCCCTACGCGAGCGGCGGGGCGACATCCCGCTTCTCGTCGAGCATTTCCTCGAGCGGTTTTCGGCCAAGAACAATCAGCCCGTCAACGTCTTCTCGCGCGCGGCGGTCGAGGCGATGTCCAACTACGATTGGCCGGGAAATATCCGGGANCTCGAGAACTCGGTGGAGCGCGCCGTTGTCCTGGGGCGGGGCGAGNTGCTGACNCTCGCCGATCTGCCGGCGNGTGTGGCGGGGGAGAGCCGNGAGGACGATGAGCTNCCCGTCGAGGCGGGTTCGACCGTCATCAGCATTCCGGTGGGAACCCCCCTGGCCGAGGTCGAGCGCCGGGTCATCCTCGAGACCCTGAGGAGCACCGGCGGCGACAAGAGCGCCGCCGCCCGCCGGCTCGGAATCGCCACCCGCACCATCTACCGGAAACTCGATCAGGCCGAGCAGCTCAAAAGCTGACGGCGGCTGCACGCCATCTGTGTGGCTTTGGCGGATTTCGGGATCCGCCCGCCGGCAATGTGTTAGGCTCCTCGCCTGAGCCGGCGGAGCCGGTGCGGATGTATTCATCCGCCGTTTGGAGAGAGAATCTTGCAGGGCAGGTTCATCACGTTCGAGGGCCCGGAGGGCACGGGGAAATCCACCCAGCTCGGCCTTCTCAGGGAGTGGATGGAGAGCGAGGGGCTCCCGGTGTGCACGACCAGGGAGCCGGGCGGCACCGGGCTCGGGGCCGGAATTAGGGAAATCCTTCTCGCCCCGCGGGGTGAAGAAGTTTCGCCCCTCGCCGAGTTGTTTCTCTATGAGGCGGACCGGGCGCAGCATGTCCGGGAGGTGATCCGCCCGGCGCTCGCGGCGGGGGAGCATGTCCTCTGCGACCGGTTCTTCGATTCGACGACGGCCTATCAGGCCTACGGGCGCGGCCTCCCGGTCGAGTTGGTGGTGGATCTGAACGCGCGGGCGACCGAGGGGTTGATTCCCGATCTGACGCTCCTGCTGGAGACCTCGCCCGGCGAGGGCCTCCGCCGGGCGCGGGGAGGGGAGAGCGGGGACCGGCTTGAGGGTGAGGGGGTGGAATTTCACGAGCGCGTCTGGCGGGGATTCGTGGAAATTTCCCGGGGCGAGCCCGGGCGCTTCCGCCTGATCGCGCCCGGAACCGTCGAGGAGGTTCACGCGCGCATACTCGAAGCAGTGACGAAAGAATTCGGATGGACTGGGGAATCCTTCAAGGCCAGGACGCGGCCGTAGAATCGCTTAGGCGCGATATCTCCTCGGGCCGGGTGGGGGGCGCTTATATTTTTTTCGGCCCCGAGGGGGTCGGCAAGGCCACGGCGGCGGGCCTGTTCGCGCGGGCGCTCGAGTGCGAGGGCGAGGCGCCGCCCTGCGGGGCCTGCCCGGCCTGCGAGAAGGTCGGGCGGGGGGTCCACCCCGATGTGATTACCGTCCGGCCGGAGAAGGACAAAAGTACGGGGCAGGACAGAAAAACGATAGGAGTCGGTCCGATTCGCGAGCAGGTGCTCCAGCGAGCCCACCAGCGCCCCCAGGAAGGGCGCCGCCTCGTATTTATCGTGGATAATGCCCACACGGTGACCCTGCCCGCGTTCAACTCTCTTTTAAAAACGCTCGAGGAGCCCTCCCCGGACACCGTTCTGATCATCGTCACCCCCAATTTGCACGCCCTTCCGCCCACGGTCGTCTCCCGGTGCCGCCGGCTCCGATTCCGCTCCCTCAACCGCGCCGAGCAGCGCGAGATACTCTCGGCGGTTCTCGGGGAAGGGGAGGCGGACATGGACCGATTGATTTCCCTGAGCCTGGGGCGGCTGGGACAGGCGTTCGACGCCGATTCCCGGGCCTTGGCCGAGCAGCGGGAGAGCGCCCTTGAGTTTCTCGAAGGGGTCTCCGAGCCGCCCGGAAAGGCGGATGAGGCGGCGCTTTTGACCATGGCCGCAGCCGTGGCGGGGAGGGGGGGGTCCGCCCGAAGGGATGTTCTTGGGTTTCTCGAAATGATTTTAGGTCTCCTTCGGGATATACTGGCTCTCGAGGTGGCCCCGGATGTACTGGAGCCCTGGAATGCCGATGTGGACAAGGCGCTCCGGGCTATCGGCAGCCGCTGGGGCGTTTCGGGTCTGATCCAGGCGCTGGATCGGGTCCGGTTCGCGGCCCGGGATGTGGGGGAGATCAACACGAACCCCTCCCTGACGCTCGAATCCTTAGTGATCTCCCTGCGCGGCACCGTGGGCGCGGGTGGATGAGGTTTTTTTTATGAACGGGAAAAATAACGAGGGCGGGGTTGCAACCGCTCAGGCGCAGTCCGGTGGCAGCGAAACCCCCGAAAAAATAAAAATCGTTCCTGTCAGCAGCCGTTTCGATTCCAAGCCGGCGTATTACCTGGCGGGGGATTTGCCGCTCCGGTCGGGGATGGGGGTCTTGATGAAAACCCCGGACGGACTGGAGGAGTCGGGGACGGTGACGGACAGCCCCCGGTATATGGAGGCGCGCTACTACAGCGCGCCCATACCGAAAGTGCTTCGGCGCCTGACGGAAGCGGACGAGGCGCTACTCTCCACCATCGAGAGGTTGGAGAACCGGGCGTTCAACGTCGCCAAGAAGAAAATTGCCGAGATGAAGCTGCCGATGAACCTGATCAACGTGAAGTACGCCTTTTCCAAGAAGAAGGGGGTGTTTTTCTTCTCGGCCGACGGGCGGGTGGATTTCCGGCGGCTCGTGAAGGCGCTTTCCGAGCATTTTTCGATTCGCGTGGAGATGCGCCAAATCGGTGTGCGAGACGAAGCGCGGATCAAGGGAGGATGCGGCGGCTGCGGCCAGGAGCTTTGCTGCAGCAGCTTCATCAAGGCCTTCGACCCCATTTCGGTCCGGATGGCGAAGGATCAGAATCTGAGCCTGAACCCCACCAAGCTTTCGGGGGCCTGCGGCCGCCTGAAGTGTTGTCTGCGGTTCGAGCATTTACACTACGCAGCGGTGAAGAAGCGGCTGCCGGCGTGCAAGAAAAAGGTGGGCGGGTGCAATTGCGTGGCGACGGTGATTCGTCAGGATATCCTGGCGGAGGAGATCACGCTCGCCCTAGAAAACGGGGAGCGGATGACGGTTCACGCCAACGGCTTGACCCGGATGGCGAACGGCCAGTACACACTCAAGAACCCCATCGGCGGGTAGCTTCCCTTTAACCCTGACAGAGGCAGTTCTCAAGACGCTATGAGCGGTAAACACTTCTACGTCACGACGCCGATCTACTACGTCAACGACAAGCCCCATCTGGGCCACGCCTATACCACCGTCGCCACGGACGCGAAGGCGCGCTTTCACCGCCTGCGCGGGGAGCCGGCGCGGATGCTCACGGGAACGGACGAGCACGGCCAAAAGCTCGAGCAGGCGGCGGCCGAGGCCGGACGCGACCCCTTCGCCTTCGCCACCGAGAACAGCGAAAAATTCAAAGCGCTGTGGAAGAAGCTCAACATCGCCTACGACGACTATATCCGCACGACCGAGGAGCGGCACAAGACCGGGGTCCAGGAGATCTGGCGGCGGGCCGAGGCGGCGGGCGACATCTACAAAGGCGAGTACGAGGGAAAGTACTGCGTTTCGTGCGAGAATTTCCTGACCGACCTCCAACTCGACGAGGGCAAATGCCCCGACTGCGGGCGGCCGGCCGATCCGGTGCGCGAGGAGAGCTATTTCTTCAGGCTGAGCAAGTATCAAGAGCCCCTCCTCGAGCTCTACGAGCGCAACCCCCGGTTCATCCAGCCCGACTCCCGGCGCAACGAGATCGTCAGCTTCGTCTCGGGCGGACTGCGGGATCTTTCGGTGAGCCGGACGAGCTTTAAATGGGGCGTCCCCGTGCCCGGCGACCCGGCCCACGTGATTTACGTGTGGTTCGACGCCCTGAGCAATTACGCCACGGCGGCCGGCTTCGGCCAGAGCGGCTCCGGACAGGGCGGGAGTGAGAGTGGATTCCCGGCGGACACGGCCTGGCCCGCCGACCAGCATTTCATCGGCAAGGACATCCTCCGCTTCCACTCGGTTTACTGGCCGGCCTTTCTCATGTCGGCGGGCCTCCCGCTTCCGGGGCAGATCTTCAGCCACGGGTGGTGGACCGTAGAGGGCCAGAAGATGTCCAAGAGCCTGGGCAACGCCGTCGATCCCCACTGGCTGATCGAGGAGTACGGGGTGGACGCCATCCGCTACTTCATCCTGCGCGAGATTCCCTTCGGCGCCGACGGGGATTTTTCCCACGGCCAGCTCATCGACCGGATCAACAGCGATCTGGCCAACGATCTGGGGAACCTCCTCTACCGCACCCTCAACATGGTCCGGCGCTACCGGGGGGGCAAAATCTCGCGCGGCGAAGGCGACGGCGGCGAGGAGGCCCGGCTGGCCGGGATCGTCCGTGAGGCCGCGGCGCGCTATGAGGCCCAGATGGAGGCGACCGACCTTCAGGCCGGGCTGCGCACCGTCTGGGAGATCGTCTCGGCGGGCAACAAGTACATCGACGCCGCCGCTCCTTGGGCGCTGGCGAAGAGTGGGCCCGAGGAACGGCTCGACTCGGCTCTCTACCACGCCGGGGCGGCCCTGCGCGTCATCGCCGCCCTGATCAGCCCGGTCATGCCCGAAGCGGCCGACAGCATCGCCCGCCAGCTCGGCCTCGCCGGTGACTGGCTCTCGGCTCCGTTCGCCGAGCTGGTCGATCTCTACAAGATGCCCGGCGACCTCGATACCGATCTCGGAAAGCCGCTCTTCCCGCGAATCGAGGAAGACGCGCGGGCCGCCCTCGAGGAGAGGGTGGCGGCGCGAATCGCGGCCGGCTCGGAGACGGTCGAAGCATCCGATTCGGAGGGTGAGGGACTGATCTCCATCGACGATTTCCGCCGCGTGGAGCTTCGCTCGGCGCGGGTCGAGGCGGCCGAGAATATTCCCAAGTCGAAGAATCTTTTGAAAATCGAAGTCTCCCTCGGCGAGGAGCGGCGCACCATCGTCGCCGGTGTGGCCAGGCACTACGCCCCCGATGAGCTGGTGGGGCGCACCGTCGTGATCGTGGCGAACCTCAAGCCCGCCAAGCTCATGGGCGTCGAGTCGCAGGGAATGCTGCTCGCCGCCGAGGACGAGGACGGCCTCAGGCTCGTCGGCGTCGAGGGCGGTATCCGCTCCGGCAGCCGTGTTCGCTAGCCGGCGGCGAATTCGGGAAAGGAAAGAAGCGCGAATGGCGGATTCGGACAAACCGGAGCAAGCTTCCGGGGGACAGCCAAAAAATTCCGGGGCCCGCGACGAGGGCGCGGGCGGAAGGCCTCGCCGCAAGGGCTCGGGCCGCCGAGGCGGCCGTCCGAGGAACAGCCGCCGCCGCGGCCGCGGGCAAAGAGGGGGTCCTACCCAGTCCGGCCGGTCCGCCCAGGGCGCCCCGAGTGCTGGAAAAGCCGTCGACGAGAAAGCGTTCGAGAGTATCCCTCTGGTCGAGGGTGCGGCCATCCTGGTCGACTCCCACGCCCATATCGATGCCTCCGACTACGACGGCGACCGCCGAAAGATTCTCGAGCGCGCCTTGTCCAAGGGCGTGGGGACCATCATCGCCGTCGGCTCGGATCTGGACAGCAGCCGCAAAACGGTGGATATCGCCAACTCCTTCGAAGAGGTGTTCGCCGCCGTGGGGGTTCATCCCCACGACGTGAAATCCGTCGCGAACAAGTCCGCCGGACACATCAAGGTCCTCTCCGATAACGCCAAGGTGGTCGCCATCGGCGAGATCGGTCTCGACTACCACTACGATCATTCCCCCCGGAAGCTTCAAAAACACTGGTTCCGCGAGCAGATCAGGATGGCCGTGAAGATTGGCAAGCCGGTCATCGTCCATTGCCGCGATGCGGGCGAGGATGTGTTCTCGATTCTCGAGGAAGAGAGGGTGTGGCGGGTCGGCGGGGTCGTCCACTGCTTCACCGGGGACGCGGAGCTCGCACGGAAGTTCCTGGGCCTCGATTTGCATCTGGGGGCGGCCGGTCCCATCACGTTCGAGAATTCAGATGAGCTGCGGAGCGTTTTCGCGGATGTCCCGATCGAGCGGATTCTCGTCGAAACGGACAGTCCCTACCTGACCCCGCCGCCGAACCGCGGGAAAAGAAACGAGCCCGCCTATACCGTCCAGGTGGCCGAAAAACTCGCCGAGATCAAGAGGCTCACCCTCGAGGACGTGGCACGCGCCACCTCCGTCAACGTGCGGCGCCTCTTCAAGATAGGGCCGTGTCCCGTGCCGGGTACAATCGCCTACCCCCTGTCCGGAAAGCTTTACCTCAACATCACGAACCGCTGCTACAACGCGTGTTTGTTCTGCGGCCTCTTGAGCGATCGTGTGTTCGTGGGCCACGACCTGACGCTGGAGAGCGACCCTGGGGTCGAGGCGATCCTGGAGGCGGCGGGCGATCCGGGCCGCTACGAGGAGGTGGTCTTCAGCGGGTACGGCGAGCCCACGACCCGGCTCGAGGAGCTCAAGCAGGTGGCATTGGAACTGCGGGGACGCGGCGCCAAGCGAATCCGCCTGGCGACGAACGGCCTCGGAAACCGGGTCAACGGGAGGAGCATCCTCCCCGAGTTCCTGGGCCTGATCGACGCGATCTCGGTGAGCCTTCAGGCCGAGAGCCCGGAGGCCTACGAGAAAGTGTGCAAGACCAAAGAGATCGAAAACCCGTATCCTTCCGTCAAGGAGTTTGTCAGCGAGGCGAAAAGGCTGTTTGGCGATGTCGAGGTCACCGCCGTGGATATGCCGGGCATCATCGACATCGAAGCCTGCGAGAAGGTGGCCCGCGAGGAACTGAACGTTTCCTTTCGGCGGCATTCATTCGCGCTGGCGGACTGATTTGAGATTGCCCCGGGCTCCCTTCGGCGGATGATTTCGGGGTTTCGATAGCTGGTTTTTTTCGTTTCCCCCGGTGGGATAAGATGACGCCTCCACAACCGACCGACCCGGCGTAACTGGCCGACCCTGAATATTCCGCTTCTCCGGACGGTGAGGCGGACGCGGGCCTCGAGTTCGGGGTTGGCGAGGGCAGGTTCCTGCTGAACATGCTCTCCCCCAAATCGCGGGAGGCGCTCCAAAACCTGGCCGAGCTCGAGCAGGACACCGCCCTGCGTGCCTTTCTGTCGAGTTCCAACTCCCTGACCCGGCTGGCCGCCATCGGTTTCTCCGAGACCGCGATGCTGCGCCTGTCGGACCTCGTGACGATTCCGATCCAGGATCAACACTCATCTCCCCCCGACGATCTGATCGAACGGCTGGATAAAGACCCGCCGCTCGCTTTGCTGGTTTATGTGGGCGAGAACGCCGCCGAAATTCATCTCTTCATGGAAGAACTCCGGGAGGAGAACAGGGGTGCCCCGCTGTCCATCGTGGCCTTCGTGGACAGCGCCATGGTGGCGATGAGCGCGCTTCCCCACTCCTGGGCGGATGCGGTTATTCCACTGGACTTGTCAAAGGATGTCCTGAAGGGCCATCTCGAGCGCCTCTTCGATATTTTCCTCACGCAAAAGGATCTGACGACGGTTTTCCTGGCGCACAGCGTCAGCCGGTCGCAGTTCCGCAAGGCGGCCTATATGGACTCGCTCACGGGCGTGATGAATTTCGTCGGGTTTCAGGATGTCGCCGCCCGCGAACTCTCCCGAGTGAGGCGGGTGGGCCAGCCGCTCGGCCTGATCATGATCGACATCGATCATTTCAAGAAAATCAACGACACCTTCGGGCACCCGCAGGGGAACGCGGTCCTCAAACAGCTCGCCCCCATCATCCGGACCCAGACGCGGGACCTCGACGCCCATTTCCGGTTGGGGGGCGAGGAGTTCGGAATTCTTCTTCCCCGTACGAGTTTTGAAAATCTGGCCGTTGTGGCGGAGCGGGTCCGGAAAGCCGTGGAATCGGCCCATTTCACCGGAATGCCCTCCGCAGGCGCGGTCAAGGTGAGTCTGGGTGCTCTCGGTGTCGAGCCCCAGAAATCGAGGCGCCCGGAGGATTGGAACGCCATGTACTCCGCGGCGGACGAGCTTCTCTACCTCGCCAAGGGTCAGGGCCGAAACCGGGTGGCCGCGCGGTTGTATGAACCGCCCCCCGCCTGAACCGCCGTCTGAATCGCCGCCGATACGTCGCTGGTGGCGGGAAGGGTGGCTCCGTGGCCGTTTCGCGGGAGGGCGGGAGTTGGTGAATAATTTCGGCGGCCGGTTGACTGCCCACCCAACGGAAAGGATCTCTCTCTATGGCCGATGGAACCCAGCGGCGTCAATTTCAACGCTATGAGCTTCCATTTGAGTTGAAGGTTCCCGGGATATCGGGCGGTCTTGTCCGCCCCGTGAATCTGAGCGCCGGCGGCTTCATGGTTGAGCTGGAAGACGACCCCCAGCTGTGGGCCGCGAGCGAGTGCAGCGTTGCGATCGATGGCTCGGAGTACAAAGGCGAGGCCACCGTGGTCTGGAAAAAGAAGAACCTGGAAAACCAGCCTCCCAACTGGAGCGCCGGGTTGCTGTTCGAAATGCCCGGAGAAAAGCGAGTCGAGCTCGGAAGGGCGATGGAGGCGATTCAGGCCAGCCTCGACAAGGCCAGCCTGAACAAGGAGGTTTGAGGCCGGGTCCGGAGCTGTATCCCGGGCGCGGGGTTAAATTTCGATGTTGATGATGCCCCCCCCGGTGGCGCTTGTATTTTCGGGGGTCCGCTTCGGCGGCGGATTCGATTTGGTTCGCCTCGATGGGTTCGAGGTCGATGACGCGGGCGCTTTTATTGAGGCCCCCGGCGCCCGAAAAAAGGTTTTTATGGAAGGCGAATCGTTCTCGAATCCGGGCGCGCAGATCGCCTGAGTGGCTGTCCCGCTCGGCTCCGCCCGTGAATCCGTAGTCGCCTGCCTGGCTGCCAACGGCCAATTAATTTCCCCCTGCTACCCGCTCTTCGCCGTCGCCCAAGCGCCTCCCGCGGCGGGCGCCCCTCTCGCTTCCTGTATGGCTTCGCTCTTGATGGCGGTCACCCGGACGAAGTGGTCTCCGTAGTCGGTGAAGTCGTCGGCCCGGCGTTGGACGCCGAGTCCTTTCAGCTGAAAGATTTTTCCGGACAAGGTGTAGGGGGGGAGAGATATTCTCCGGCTGCCGCGGATGGTGGCGACCTCGACCGCCCCGCCCTCCCTGAGCCGGGACTCTGGGAGCTTCAGTTCGCTGTAGATGTCCAGCCCCCTGCGCTTGAGGGCGGGGTGTCCCCGCACCGAGAGGAGGAGGTGAAGATCGCCGGCCTCGCCGCCCGAGAGGCCTTCTTTTCCCTGGCCCTTGAAACGGAGGATTTCGCTGTCCTCGACGCCGGGTGGAACCCGGATTCCGATGACGCTCTCCTGCTGGACCCTGCCGATGCCCCGGCAACTGGGGCAGCGGGGGCTGGGGGCGCGCTTTTCTTTCTTGCACTCCGGGCAATCGACGCGGCGCGAAAACCGGAGTGAGACCTCCCCGCCCAGGACCGCTTGAATAAAGTCCAGCCGAAGCCGGTAATGAAGATCGCGGCCCTGGGCAGAATCCGTGGGGGAGATCTTTGCGTGCCCCGGGGGAAGGACAAACGCGGATTCATCGGTGATGATCTGGAATGCGTCGAGAAGCTCCTGAAAAAGGCGGGCCTTTTCCGGGTCACCGCCGTGGAGGTCGGGATGGCAGTCAAAAGCGAGTTTCCGGAAGGCGCCCCGGCCCCGGGAGCGGTCGGCGCCTTCGCGGAGGCCGAGCCGTTTCAGGGCTTTTTCTCATTTGCCGCCGGCGGTGGCCTGCATCCGGAACCTCGTGAAATATAAAGAGTTAATAGATACGGCAACTTTCCCTCGGGGGTTTTTCCTCCGGGGATGCGTCCCTGGAGGATCAGAGCCTTAACCGTTATCNTCATCGCGGGAAAGCTTGACNGNAGTGCCATTGGCACTACGTNTGCAGGTANATTTGTNCTGCCAATGGCAGNATGTGTCAAGAGGTTTTTNCAGGTGCGCCGCATTTTTTTTATTTCTTGTATTATGGTGCCAATGGCAGTACAATTCTGGCATGGTCAAAGCGGAGAAGAGGAAACACGATAAGCCCTTGCAAATTAGGATGAACCAGGATCTTCTCGATCTCATCCAGACCGCCTCGGGAAAGGTCGGGCTCTCCACCTCGGGGTGGGTGCGCGACCGCCTCGCCCGGGTGGCCCGCCGCGAGATCAGGCAAACAGGGGACGAAGCCCCCCGCCGCAGCAAGCGGGAAGGGTAGACCGCTGTCTGGAGGTGAGACCTCCACCGGCGGCCTCTCCGGGTTTCGCATCCCGCGCTTTTATTATCCCGCGGTTAAATTTTCAGACGATCAAACCGAAAGAGTTCAAATCAAAGTCGGGGGAATCTTCATTCCGCTTACCGGCCAGGCCGGCCCCGCGGGGAGGGCGCCATACGAGGAAGGGCGGATTTGACCGAAATTTGAGAAACGCAGCGAGTTGCCGCATAATTCCGGTTCAATTAATTTTTTTCATGAATTGCGAAATGTAAACAGACCAACAATTAATCTATCTTCGGGGATAAATATGGAACTCTACGAGGCGATCTACTCCAGGCGCGACATCCGCCGGTTCCGGCCGGACCCGGTGGACAGCGATGTGTTCCGCCGCATCCTGGACGCGGCGCACCACGCCGGGTCGGTGGGGTTCATGCAGCCCTGGAACTTCATCCTGACAAGAGAGATGAAGACCCGGCGGCGCGTGAAGGCCATGTTCGAAAGAGAAAACGCCCGGGGCGCGGAAAACTACAGCGGCGAGCGGCGGGCGCTTTACGATTCCCTCAAGCTCGAGGGCATCCTCGAGGCGCCCCTCAACGTCTGCGTGACCTGCGACCGCGCCCGAGGGGGTGCGGTGCTCGGCCGGAACACCATCCAGGACACCGATATTTTCAGCTCCTGCCTGGCTGTCCAAAACCTCTGGCTGGCCGCGCGGGCGGAGGGCGTCGGAGTGGGGTGGGTCAGCATTCTCGACAACCGGGAGCTTTCGGAAATTCTAGAGCTGCCCGAGCCGGTGGTTCCCGTGGCCTACCTGTGCATGGGGTATCCGGAGGAATTCTCCGGCGCCCCCCTGCTCGAGTCGGTGGGCTGGCGCCGGAGGGCTCCTCTCGAGGAAGTTGTTTTCGACGAGCGGTTCGGCCGGCGGCTGGCCGAGGAGTAAACCGAAACGAATAAGCCGGCCGATTCGGCAAAAGGCGCGCGCCGATCAGGGCAGCAGGGAGCCGACGCACGGGCAGGCGATCAAGTCCCGCGACGGAAACTTGCTGAGCATCCGGACCCCGCTTTCGGTGACGACAAACTGCTCTTCGATGCGCGCGCCGTCGTTTCCGTGTCCACAGTAGGTCTCGAACGCCAGCACCATGCCCTCCTCGATGATTTCGGGATGATCGAACGAGAAGAAACGGCTGATGACCGGTTTGCCCCAGTGGGTGATGCCGATGCCGTGGCCGACCTGAAGGGCGAAGGCCTCGGCCTCGCCGGAAAGACCCAGCTCCTCGGCGGAGGGCCAGACGGCCGCGATGTCCGCGGTGCTGACGCCCGGCTTCACCAGGTCGATCGCGGCGAAGAGCCATTCGTAGGTTTGCCGGTAAACGTCGAGTTGTTTCTTGGACGGCTTGCCGATACAGAAAGTTTGGTAATAGCAGGTCTTGTAGCCGTTGAAGACGCTGACGACATCGATGAACAGCATATCGCCCATGCGGAGCATGCGGTCCGAGAAATCGTGCGGATGCGGGTGGGAGCGGTTGCCGGAGATGACGTTGATATTCTGCATCTCCTCGGCGCCGTACCGGTACATGACATCGCGCATCATGGCCGCGATGTCGAGCTCGCGCACTCCGGGCTTGGCGGTGTTGACCACCTCCCAGAAGGCTGCCTCCACGATTGAGATCGAGGTTTCGATGAGTTCGACCTCCTCGGGCGTCTTGATTTTGGAGGCCTCGAGCAGCGTCTGCTGACCGTCCACAACCGTGACGCCCTCGGCTTCGAGGGACTGAAGAATCGGAATCTCGGTGATGTCGAGCCCGAGCGGCTCGTTCTCAAGGCCAAGCTCCTTGAGGTGGGCATTCACCATTTTCGCGAATTTTAGTGCATTTTCGGTGACCACCTCGCGCGGGAAGGCGCCTCGCCAGGTTCCGATGGAGGGATGCATCCGGTCGGCTATCCACGGGCAAAGCTCTTTCTTCGCCTCAATCGCGCTCCCCAACTCGTAGAGGATAGGCTCCCGGTCCGCGGCGAAAAGAACGCTTCGAAGGAGCTTGTTGTTCGCCCAATCGTTCGCCTTGGTGCTGGTGATGTAGCGAATCCAGTCCGGGTCGAAGCAGAGCAGGACGGCGATCCCGTCCTGCTTCATCTGTTCGTTCGTCTTGCGCAGGCGATCCTTTCGAAGCTTGTCGTAGTCGATGCGAATTTCACAATCCTTGGCCATCAATCCGAATGTCATGGTGTGTCCTCCCTAAAAATTCGGTCCGCCGGCGCGGCTTAAAATTCCATCTTGAAAAGCCAGTTCATAATTTCAAGCCGGATTGTAGCGCGGCCTCGTATCGATCCCATAGGGGCTCTTCCTTGCCGTGCCGGCAGGATAATGGATGCCGGTTCTCAGTGGCCATGATGATGAAAATCTTCTAACCTGAAACCAGGCGGAGACCGGTGTGGCCGCCGGTTCCGGGAGTGCGTCGTCAAATATCGCAAGGCGCGATTTTGAGGATTAAATACCCGGGGGGAGTCTGTCCATGAAGGCCGGCATCTTCAGCGCGGGCAAGCTCGGCGGAATTTTCGTACTCGCATTCATCCTGGCCGGCTGCCGTCATCCCGCGACATCCCAGCCCGCACCGGACGCGACGCTCAAGCGCATGGACGCGGAAAGCGCCGGCGGCAGACGAAGAAACAGCGGCAGGCGGAGAAAAAAAAGCCAACAAGGATCCCGGCGCGGCCGAGGCGGCGGCGCCACACCGGGCGGTGGCGCAACACTTGACGGCCAGGTGACCGAGGACGCCCTCGACGAGGAAACCCTCTGCGGCATCGGCCGCGGCCGGAGCTGCGATATCCAGGTCGCCGTCAAGCGGGGCCTGTTCGAGACCGGCCTGGAGCCCGCCTTCCCCGAAAACCTCGACTGCCTCGGCATCGACGAGACCTGGGCCATCGACTACACCTACAAGCGCGACCGGGAGCAATATCACGGCGGCATCGACATGCCGACGGCTTACGGCACGCCGATCATCGCCGCCGCCGACGGCACCGTGGTCGCCAAGTACGAGGGACGGAGGACGATGCGCGGCCGTGAGATCATCATTCGCCACAGCCCCGAGGACACCGGCCTGCCGGTGTGGACCTACACCCAGTACGCGCACTTCGACGAGATGCCGAAACGGGAGGTTGGCGAGCGCGTGAGGATGGGCGAGGTCCTTGGTCCCACCGGCAACTCGGGCAGGCAAGGCCGCCGCGAACGCCGTCCGGCGATCCACTTCGCCGTCTGGTTCTCCGCCGACCCCCGCTATTTGCCGCGCAGCCGCAAGATCATTCCCGTCAAAGGCTTCTGGATGGACCCCATCGCCCTCTACCGCGGGGGGACGCCGTTCGACTCGAATTCCATGAAGGCGCTCCCGGAGGGGGAGAAGCGGGTGTCCGTCTCCGTCATGACCAAGGACGGTAAGGTCACTCCGCCGGGGGCGAAGGTCGTCTGGCCTTATTATTGCGAGCGGAAGTGAGGGCGGCGGCACAGCCGAGCCACCGGAGTTGAAGGCGGCTCGCGGGGCCGGCAGCGGTCGTCACAGTTCCGGACTGGGGGTGCTTGTCATTCTGAGTCCCGAGCAAAGCGAAGGGCGAAGAATCTGCTTTTGTTCTCAGAAACAGCGGATTCTTAACGGAGCCTGTCCTGAGCGTAGCCGAAAGGTTCAGAATGACAAATCACCCCCTCTGGTCATTTCGGGCCAAATCCTTGAACGAAATTCCGCCACCGGGCCTGCTACGCCGTCAGGCGTGAGGAAGGATTAACGGGTTGAACGAAAGACCGTAATCATCCCGAAGGATGGAAAAATATCGAAGTCATATCTCGAAGTCATATGGGAAATCAGGGTGTAGTGGATTACCTTCGTTTCTGCTAAACCTCGAAAATTTTCTGCGCCGTTTTGTGGATGCACTCGCTCGCCCCGTTTTCCGTGACGATGTAGTTATCGCAATTCCAGACGAACAGGGATTCGGTCGCATATCCCGGATGAACGGTCATGTTCATATTTTTTCGGATATTCATCGTCTCGTCGTCGCGAATCAGGGGCCGCTCCACCAGGTCATAGCCCTGGCCGTGGGCATAGACGCGCCTGTCCTCGGGCCGGCCGCGGCTCCTCATCAAGGCGTTGTGGGATTCGTAAATATCCTTGCACGGCGTTTCGGGCTTCAACAAATCAACCGTGTTCCGCAGCGCCTCCAGGACGATGGCGTGCTCATCCAAAAGCTCTTGCGAGGCTTTCCCGACGACGCATGACCTGCCCAACTCCGCATAAAATCCGCCGCCGCCGTTATTTTCCACCAAGAGGGTGAACTGATCGCCGTCCCTGATCTCCCGGCCCTGGAAGTGACGCAGCCTGAGGCTCGCGGGAGTTCCCAGGGGCGCCGAGGAGCAAAGATAAATCCCTTGTTCGCTGCCCATGTCCTGTCCCACATGCTGGGCGATGGCGGCGAGCTCGAAATCCTTTTTTCCGGGTTTCAACGCCTTGAAAGCGGCCTCCATGCACGCATCCTGCAGGAGAGCCGTCTCCTTGATTCTTTCCAGCTCCTCATCGCTCTTGATCGCCTTGATCTCATCGACCATCTCCGTCGCGTCCACGAATTTCGCCTGAGGGAGAGCGCCTCCTTTTAAATACTCCGAAAAGGCGGCGGACATCGTCCCGGGACACACGATGCCGACGGTGCACTCGCCCCTTGGCTTGATTTCTTCGGCCACGAGTTCGGCGTCATAGTGTTTCGTGTAATGCGCGGAGGCGAAATAACGGGCGAACATCACCTTCTTAACGCCCCGGTCGGGGGATTCCTCCTCCCCGGATGGAACGACGATATCTCCCCGGGGCCCCTGGCGGACGATCGTCATGCCGTCGTCCCCGGGGAAAATCACGGTGTCCGGATAACCGTTCCGCGCGGGGATATCGGTGAAATACTTTACATAACCTCCAATAAATTCATTAAAACCCTGCATCACAAGCACATCGACGCCGCGCTCTTCCATTGCCCCTCTGACGGCGGCCCACCTTCTTTTCAGCTCCCCGTCCGATATGGGTAGAACCAATCTCTCCCGCTCGCTCATATCCGTCTCCCGATGTTTCGGGGATGGCAGGCCGCCTCGCCTACCTATCCACCGTATTGATCAGATTATCCTTCTCGCCATCCAGGAACCGGCGCAGGTTTTCCTCGAAAATAGGCATCACCTGCTCGATATAGTTATCCGTATATCCGCCGATGTGGGGCGTAATGATAACGTTTTCCATCTCCCAAAGTGGGCTTTCCTCGGGCAGGGGCTCCATCTGGAAGACGTCGAGACCGGCGCCGGCGATTTGGCCATTTTGCAAAGCGGCGATCAGCGCTTCCTCGTCCACAACGCCGCCTCTTGAGATGTTGATCAGGAATCCCGTGGGCTTCATCGCCGAGAGGAGTTTCTCGTTCACGATTTTTTCGGTCTCAGGCGACAAGGGGGCGACGACGATGAAAAAATCGGACTCGGCCGCCGCCGCCGGAAGTTCCTCCCGGGAGTAGAATTCATCAATCCATTCGATATTCCTTTTTGTCGACGTGATGCCGATGACGCGCATGCCGAACGCTTTGCTCTTTCTGGCGACCTCCTCTCCGATGGCGCCGATGCCGAAAATGCCCACGGTCTTTTTTTCCAAAAGCGGCATCGGCCAGCGTTCGTAAAGCTTTCTCTCTTGGTTCTTGACGATCCTGTGGAAGCCGCGGCTCAGGGAGAGCATGAGGAGAACAGCCAATTCCGACATCTGGGGACCATGTATCCCCCGGCAGTTGGTAACCACCGTTTCTTTTTTCAGGCATGGAAATGCTAAAAGATTGTCCACCCCTGTCGTGAAGGCCTGGACCCATTCGAGCCGGCGGGCTTTCTCAATGTCATCGCCGCGAAGCCTGGGAGCCAGTACGGCCAGGATTTGAGCGTCATTGAGTAACTCTCCGGCTTCGGCCGGAGTGCGCGCCGTGGTGATCGATAGGCCGGGAAATTTTGGCTGCAAATACGCTTTGTACTGGTCCGCGATCGCATCGATGATCAACAAATTTGCCATCGGCGCTCCGGTTGATTTGTAAAAAACAATCGGCTCTCCACTCTACGAATCTCAGTCCAGATAGAGAAGCCGCGCCGGGTTGGTCTTGAACATGAGCTCCAGCGCATCCTCGCCGATCCCGAAGGCCAGCATCGCCCGGATGAAGATGCGCATGCCCGCGAGCGCGTCCACATGGAGCAGTTGGCCGAAGTCGCTCGCCGCGATGCAGCGCTCGGCCCCGATCGCCTCGACCACGCGGGGCGTCTCGAACGGATCGACGACGGGCTGGTACATGCTCGGGATCATCGGCTGGCAATAGGTGCCCACATAGGTTCCCAGATCGGCGAGCTCCTTCATCTCGTCGAGGGTGAGCTTGTTCAGCTCGAGCAGCGGGTGGTCGAGGATCGCCCGGGCCCCCACCTCTTTCGCCGCCTGGGCGAGCGGAAGGAGCTCGTGGAAATCCGTGTGGCCGAATCCGACTCCCGTGCCGCCCTCGGCGGCGAGCTCCATGATCTTCACCACACCGGGGAAAATCTTCCTGTTCTTGTCCACCAGGTTGATGCCGCTCTCCTTGCCGAGGGCGCGGTAGTAGCCCGAGGAGTTGAACGTGGGGAACCAGACCATCTTGCACTTGGGGTACTGCAGGGCGATTCGCACCGCCTCGGGGTTCATCCCGAAGTTGAGGCCGATGCCGCCGTAAACCTCCACCCCCCGGGGGAGCTCCTCCCGAGTCACCATGTCGTCTATTTGCCTTTGGACCAGGTAGGCGCACCCGGCCGTGAGGTTGTAGTGGTCCTTGAAGCAGACCGACCGCATCCCGGCCCGGGCGGCCTCGACCGCCACCTGGATCATGTCCTGATTGCGCTGGACGAAATCGGGGTAGACGTGGATGTGGTGATCGATGGCCCCCTCGAGGATGGCGTCCTCGATTCCGGGGTAAATCTCGTGGATGCGCGGGCTGTCTTTTAAAATCTGATAGAACCAGTCCTTGGCGTTGAGTTCGCGAACCCGGTCAACGGTGAGAATGCGTCCGACATGATCGGCCATGATTGCCTCCTGCACGGCTTAAGCGGCGGCCGCGAAAAAACGCGACCACCGGCGTGCCTCGAAAATTAGAAAGTGAAAAATATACGTTTACGGATTTTCGCGGCGAAGGGGAGGCCTCGCCCCAGGAGGCCCCGCCCTCAAGCGGCTATATATATCCGGTAGAAAAATTTCCCGATAACAACGTGCCTGGCGGGGCACAGGTAAGGCCTGCAACGCCGAAAAGCGCCCCGCCGGCCGGCAAAAATCTCGGAAAGAGTGGTCATCGGTTGACGCTTCCCTGATCGGCGGCGGCACGCCGCCTTGGTTATCAACGGGATATCTATAGCGCAGCCGAACCACCACCGGCAAGAGCTGCGGAGACGGGCCCTCGGGACCCTTTCCGTTTTGCTGTCTGACTGGGGCAGGATTTGATCCTGCGGCCTTCATGTCATGAGACGATTCCTGGTTTGTTCGCTGGGCTTCGAATGTTTGCGCAGAACTACGCTAAGTGACTGTTTTTACTGGACTTTT
>NYYB01000032.1 GCA_002685755.1 Nitrospinota bacterium | reverse complement strand
CCCGGCGGCGATCACATCGCTCACGGTGCGACAGGCGTCGCCCACCTCGGCGAACGTCGTCAGCATCGTCCGCACTCCCTCGGGATTGGGCGTCAGGCGGACGGTGAGTTCGGTCGTGAGGGCGAAGGTTCCCTCCGAGCCGATGAAAATCCCCCTGAGGTCGAACCCCGGCGCTTCCTCGCCGTCCGAACCCAGGCGCACGACCTCGCCCGAGGAGAGCACCACCGTCATCCCGAGGATGTGGTTGGTCGTCATCCCGTATTTGAGGCAGTGGGCGCCGCCCGCGTTTTCGGCGGCGTTCCCGCCGATGGTGCAGGCCATCTCACTGGAGGGGTCGGGGGCGTAGTGAAAACCCCGGGGCCGTGTCATCTCGGAGAGATGGATATTGATCACACCCGGCTGGACCCTGGCGAGGAGATTTTCATAGTCCACCTCGAGGATTCGGTTCATCCGGGTGGTGACGAGCAAGACCCCCCCGGGAGCGGGCGTCGGGCCGCCGGATAGACAAGTGCCCGCTCCTCGCGCGATGACGGGGACCCGCTCCTCGTGGCAAATCTCCATCACCCGGCATATCTCCTCGGCGGATTCGGGGAGAACAACGGCCCCGGGCAGGCCCTTGTAAATCATCAAGGCGTCGTGGTCGTAGGCTCGCATCGCCTCGTGGGCGGTGTGAACGTAGTCCTCGCCCACGGCCGCCCTGAGCTTTTCGATGAGTGCGGAATGAACCATGAGCGCCGCCTTGTCCGAGTGTATTCGGGAAAAATCGAGTCGAGGGGGGATTGTACCACTCCCGGCCCCGGAGGAACACCAGCCAGGTGAGACACTGGCCCGGCGGGACACCGGCCGGCGAAGCGCGTATAATCCGGCTTTCGTATACATTCATGCTAGAGGACTTCTTGAACGATCCCCGCTCACCGGGGGCCCGCACGGGCCCGCGCTTTTACTACGGCTGGCTCATCGTTGGCGTATCCTTTCTCGCCATGGGGTTCCACAACTCCGCGCGCTTCTCGTTCGCGATCTTTCAGGTCCCGCTCATCGAGGAGTTCGGATGGGGGCGCGGCGCCCTGGGCAGCGGGTACGCGCTCATGCTGGGCGTCTATGCCCTTTCGGGCCCCATCGCGGGCTCGCTCTTCGATAAAAAAGGCCCGCGCGCGATCATGCCCTGGGGCTCGGTCGTCATCGGCCTCGCCCTCGCCGGGGGCTACTACATCACCTCGCTTTGGCACGTCTATATCATCTACGGCATATTCATCGGCTCGGCCATGTCACTGAGCGGCTTCGCGCTGCACGGCGCCATGATGCCCCGGTGGTTTCAGCGCAAGCGCGGCCTCGCCACCGGCATCACCCTATCGGGCGGGGGGGTGGGATTCCTCCTGCTGTTTCCGCTCATCGAGCGCCTCATCGCCCACGCCGGCTGGCGGCTGACCTACCTTCTCTTCGGATTGACGATCCTCATCGTCATGGTTCCGCTGAAACTTCTAATTTTACGTGACGGGCCCGATGATGTCGGTCAGGCGATCGACGGCGCCCCCCCCCGTGAAAGCGGGAGGCCGACGGAGGCTGCCGGGCACGAAGCAAAGCCCGGCATGCGCGAGGTATTCGCCCTCGTCCGGCGGGACCGCCGGTTCTGGTTGCTCGCCTTCATCGTCTTCTTCCTCGGACTGAACAACAACACCATCATGAGCCAGCTCCAGCTTTTTCTCGTGGATGCGAAATACGCGACCTCCACCGCCGCTCTTTTACTGGGCGGGGTCGGACTCATCCGGATGGCGGGAAGCTGGGGGCTGGGCTGGTTGAGCGACCGGTTCGGCCGGCCCCGGACCCAAGCCCTCTCGTCCCTCATATCGGCCTTCGGGGTTGCGCTCCTCCTTCTCCTTCCGGCAGCGGGAGCGTCGATCCCGATGGGGATTTTATTCGTCCTCGTTTACGGCTTCGGAATGGGGGGAATGTCGGTCTGTCACTCGGCGATGTCGGCGGACGCTTTCGGCGGACGAAATTTCGGGGCGATCATGGGTTTTCTCGAAATCTGCTTCGGGGCGGGCGGGGTCCTCGGGCCGCCGGTGGCCGGCTTCGCTTTCGACCTGGTGGGAAGCTACACCTTGCCGTTTCTGGCCATAATCGCGGGGCTCCTTTCAATCTGTTTTGTCTGTTTGTTCATCTTCCCGAAAGAAGCCGCGCGGACGGAATAACCCCGTGAATCGGGCGAATTCCCCCGCCCGGGGATCGAGAGACAATTTTGCCCCGCGAATTTGCTATCCTGCCTTCCGTTCTATCCGATAAAATCGTTAGGCACGTTTTCCTCGAATCGGAGGCATTTGCAAAATGGTGGAAGAAAAGCGCAAAGACACGCGGCACTACCTTCCGGTCGTGATTCTCGCGCCCACGCTCTCCGAGATGCCCCTCGTTCCAGAGGACATCAGCGAAGGCGGCTTCCGGGTGCTGACGAACGATGAACCTCCCCACGAGGAGAATTTCGATTGCTCGATACAGATCGGTGGCCAGATGTTCGACGGCTGCCTGGCCTCGGTCGCCTGGAGCTACAACAACGGCAACGGGACCTGGTATGCCGGAATCGCCATTGAGGAATTGCATGAAGAAAAGGACGTTTTCTCCCTGACCATGGAGGAGGCCCAGAAAAAATCACCGTAGCCTTGGCGCGATCCCTTTCCCGTCTGTCTCGAGATACTCCCTCCCGCTTCCCGCGAGAAACTCTCTCTAATCGACACCCACGAATTCCCGAGGGGAACGCCTCATCCCGTGTACTCGAGGATATAGAGGCCCAGCCCCCATCGGTCGCCGAGATAGATCAGCCCGGTCTGGGTGTCCACGAATACATCGTTGGCCTGGATGAGCCAGCGCTCCTCGTTTCCGGCGGGAATATAGTGGCCCACCTCCCTGGGCTGGAACGGGTTCGACCAGTCCACGATGCGGAGTCCGGCCCCGTACCAGCAGATGTACATCGGATCGTCGGCTGTCATGTCGAGCCAGACGTTGTGCGCCCCGTAGCGCGAGCCGAGCTGGGACCAGTACGGGTCCCTGGGCCGCATCGAATCCGGATCTATCTCGTAGGGATGAAACGTCGAGATCGGAAGCGGGGCCTCGTGGTTCCGCATGTCGTAGAAAGTGACAAAGGCGGGCGGATGGGCGCAGTTCATGGTGACGCACTCGGTGGTGACGATGGCGAACTCCGAGCCCGGGGGAACGAGAAAAGTGTGGTAGCAACCCGGCCAGCCGTGGGTTTCATGGGGGTTGTGGCGCCACATGAACTCGGGCTCGCGCGGGTCGGTCATGTCGAACATGGCNATCCCCCCGTTCCAGAAGCCGCAGGTGGCNTAGTTTCCNNANGGGTTCGCCTCGTGGAGCCAGACCCCCCAGCCAAGTTGTTCGAAATCCCACGACGGCGTTTCGCCCGCACCCTCGTTTTGCCCCTCGATCCAGCACTGCGACAACAGCTCGGGAGCCGAGGGGTTCTTCACATCGTAGGTCCAGAGCACCTTCCCCCGGCAACCGTCCTTGAAACCCGAACAATAGAGCAGATCGCGATTGCGGTCGTGAACCGGCCGATGAATCCCGCGGCCCTCGGTCTCGATATAGTTGATGAGTCGCGGATTGGCGGGGTCGCTCAGATCGAACATGCGCATCCCGCCGATGAGCTCGGGATCGTCCGACTCGGGCCGCTTCTCGCTGTTGGTGTAGAGAACGTCTCCGACGAGGAGAATCTTGTGGGTCCGGGCGCCGGGCGGGTCCGAAATCTGGTTGACGACCTTGGGTTTCGATGGATTCGACACGTCGAGAATCGTGAGCCCGTTGTGGCCGTTCGCTCCCGAAGCGGCGACATAGGCGAGGCCGTCCCGGACCTGTATTTGGAAGGTGTCGCCCCATCCGTTCAGATCGGAGTGCCCGACGACGCGGACGTTTTTTTTGTCCTCGGCGACCGGGCCGGTGAGTATGCTGGGCTCCTGATCGTAGGGAACCATGGTGTCGAGCGCGCGTGGCGGAAGTCTGTATTCGGGCTTCGGCATTGGATGAATTCTCCTGAAGATGGCGGAAAAAAGCCCCGGCGGCTAACCGGGGAATAAAATCCGAATCGCTTCTACTCCGGCACGGCGACGCCGAGTTCCCCGGCCAGAGCCGCCGCCGCCTCCCAAACGCCCTCCTCGATGGGCACACACTCTTCAAGGCGGCGGGCACGCTCGCGAAAACTCCTTTCACCAGGTATCCGAATTTCCGAAAACCCCGGAGCCAGGGGCGAGGACTTCACTTCGAGGAGATGAGCCCGGACGGCCTCTCCGAAAGCCACGGGATCGCCGAAGCTAGCAGGGTCGATGGCGATCAGGAGGTCTCCCTTGTCGTAGTGATTCTTCTCGGCGATGGAGCGGGCCAGATCCGCGCCAACCTTCGCCCCCAACAGGGGGCCGGCAAGAAGGCCCATCACCAGACTCAGACCATAGCCTTTGTGAGCGGCCAGCGGGGTAAGCGCCCCTCGGGCCGCTTGCGAGGCGTCGGTAGTGGGCTCGCCATCGGGCCCGAGCGCCACCCCTTCGGGAATGGCCTCCCCGCGAGCCTGCGATTTCAGCACCGTACCGAAAGAGATGGCCGTCGTGGCAAAATCGACGAGAATCGGGTCGTCTCCGCCCGAAGGTACGGCAATGGCCAGTGGATTCGTCCCGAGGAGGCGCTCCTTCCCGCCCAGCACATGGGCGAGCGGAGTCGTCATCGTGGTAATCATCCCCACGCAACCCGCGCGCGCGATTTTTTCCGCGTAAAAACCCGCCATCGAAATATGGTTGCCGTTGAGCACCCCGACGGCGCAGCAACCCGCCCTCTTCGCCTTGCGGATCGCAAGGTCGGCGCCGAACAGCGCACCCACCGCCCCCAGCGTCCGGTCGGCGTCCACGAGGGCCGAGCCTTCCCGCTCCATGGCGACTCGGACCTTCGCTCGGGCGTTGATCATGCCGCTGCGAACCCGCTGAACCATGCTGGGGAGGCGGAGAAGACCGTGGGTGCCATAACCGCGAAGCTCCGCTTCATACAGGCTTTCCGCGCCGGCGGCGGCCTCTTCCGTGCACCCCGCCGTCGCCAGAAGGCGGACCATGAAGCCGCGCAGGATGTCCGGGTCGACAATGCGCTGCTTAGGTTCACTCATGAAGCGGCCCTTCAATTGCCGACCTCTTTATTCCTGAAATCGGAACGAGGCGCTTTCTAAAGATCGGGGTCGGGCGCGGCGGCGCTCGGCTTCGAGACGTCCATCATCCATGTATAAATTTCGATGCGGTTCCCGTCCGGATCGAGGAAGTAGAAGGCGTGGCTGCCGCTTCCGCCGATAAATCCTTTTTCGTCCTGGGCCTCGTGCCCATGAACGTAAGGTCCCGAGACGAGTTCGACACCGCACGAGCGCACATGACCGAGGGCGGCGAGCCAATCCTCCCGCCGGTCCACCTGAAAGGCCACATGGTTGAGGCCCACATCCTTGCGTTTGGTTGTATCTATCCCCACCGAAGGGGGGGTGGAGTCCGTTCCCTCGGGCAAACCGAAAAGAACGAAATTATGATGCAACTGATCGACACGCATGAAACAGACTTGGCCGGGGAAGTCGGGGGGACCACACCTTCCGGTGAGCTTGAGACCGACGACCTCGCGATAGAACTTGAGCGAACGGTCCATGTCGCTAACCTGAATTCCGATGTGTCCGAGAGAATTTACGTTGCAGCCCATCAACGAATTCCTCCCTGGAGAACCGCGGCGGGGAACCGCGGCGGGGAACCGCCGCCAGAAAATAGCCAAGTTTGTTATCGAAGAGGGCATGCTATCATGCCCGGTTCTAATTTCGAGCACCAGAGCGCGCGGCGGCGAAATTCCCGGGCCGGGACCATATTCATAACAAGGGGACGCCGCCGGGAGGATTCGCCGTGAAACTCGACGCACCGAGATTTGCCCTCGCCTTGGGAATCGTTTGGGCCTTTGGAGTGGTCATGCTGGCCTGCATGGCGCGCTTGTTCGGCTGGGGAGGGCCCGTTGTCGGGGTTATCGCCAGCGTATATATCGGCTATTCGCCCACCTGGGCCGGGTTGTTCATTGGCGCGATTTGGGGGTTCGTCGACGGATTTGTGGGCGGATTTTTGCTTGGGTGGCTCTACAACCGCTTGCTCCCGGCGAAGGTCGAATAATTACTGGTGAATTCAGGGAAGAATCCTAATATTTCACCCAAGGAGAAATTTATTGGAGGTTCGGCGGAAATTTCTTGGAAAGGAGGTGCGTCATGGCAGAGAAGTTTTTCGGGAAGGTCACACACTTTTTCTCCAAGATAGGCGTCGCGGGCATTGAACTCGAATATCCGCTCGCAAAGGGCAACCGGATCCACATCAACGGCCATACCACCGATCTGGATCAGATTGTCCGCTCCATGGAGATCGGCCACAAGAAAATCGAGTGCGCCCACCCCGGCGATACCGTGGCTATCCTCGTGGAGGATAAGGTCCGGGAGAACGACTCGATTTATCTGGTCACCGAAGAGGAACTGACCGCGGCCTGATTGACGGGGGAGACGCCCCCACAAGATTTCGCTCTATGCCGCTGCGCCCGTCGCGGTGGAGGAGGATGCGGCTTCCTGTCCGGGTCGAGCCGTATAGGGCTCCTCCGACCAAGTCCGGTTCGCTGGACTACCACCTGGGAATCGTAACGAGCATCCAGAACGTCCAGGGCAAGGACGTCTCTGGCACCATCAACGGCGTCAAGGCGGACGGAGCGGGGCAGTTCCTCACCCTGACCTCGGCGGGCGACAACGCCGACGGCATCAGGGTGAAGTTCACGGGCACGACGGCCCCGGCGGACGGCACCCTCAAGGCCACCGTCACCCAGGACTCGCCCCTCTTCCCGGTCGGCGCCGA
>NYYB01000031.1 GCA_002685755.1 Nitrospinota bacterium | reverse complement strand
TGCGCCGGGCCCCCGCTCAGTCGTTTTCTAAATGCGGAGGCTATTTGAAACGTCTAATCCATTCGCCGCGCACTTTCTTGAACTTCCGCTGGGCGCCGACCCAGTCCTTCAAGCCAAGGAGCTTATGTTTGCTCAGGTCGAGGAGGTAGGGCCTCGCCGCCGCCGGGGCGATATAGCCCTTGCGGAACGAGTAGATGGCCTCACCCTCGACAAAAATGTCGGCGCCTTCCTTGCTGAGGAGGAAGTCTACGAGAAGCTGGGCGGCGTTGGGGTGCGGTCCGCCTTTCACGGCGGCGGCCTGGTTGCCCAGCAAGACCTGGCCCTCTTTGTAGTAGCCAATCTTGAGGATTTTCGCGAGAGCAGGTTTCTTGAGGACATTCTGGTAGACGCGGCCCGAGAGGTTCATCATGTCGAAGGGGCGCTCGCAGGCGATGACCATCTGTATCTTCGGCTCGGTGCGGAACTCGACGATGGGCTTGGTCGCCTTGAGCTTATCCCACACCGCGTTCATGTTTACGCCGTTTTCGGTCAGCGAGATAACGGTGTTCGTGTAGGTGAAGCTCTTGGTGATGTCAGGCGAGATCGTCTTGCCGTTCAGGGCCGGCTGGACGGTGTCGGCGTAGGAAGTAACGGTGATGTCCTTCATTCCCGGGCACGCGCTATTCCAGACCGGCTGGAATGTATAGGCGAGCGGCGTCACGACGTAGGGATATTTGTGATACTGGCCGGCCTTTTCGACGAGCTCGACGTTGTCCTTCCAGTGGACGCTGTCGAGCTTCGAGAAGGCGCCCCGCTTAGAGGCGGCGTGGAAAAAGCCCGGTGCGCTGACCATGTGGACGTCGATGGTGAACTTGCCCGCCTTGATCTCCTGGCGGACGGTGGCCACCGTAGAGCCCGTGCCCTTGCGGATATTATTGAACTTGAAGCCGCTGCCGAGGCCGTAGCGCTTGGCGAAGGCCGGGCCCATGCGCTTGGCGGTCCGGTCGCTGAAGAGTGGGTTGATGATGACAACGGCGCCTTCTTTCTTGGCGGCACGGGCGAGTTTTTTCTCCCCGGCGCTGAGATCGGCGTCCGCAAAGGATGCCATCCCCATCAGGGCGATAGCCGCCGCGCCCACCGAGGCCGTAAGTGAGCGAAGACGCAGAGTGCTTTTCATCGGTTTTCTCCTTTTGACATTGAGACGCATCGAATATGCATCAAGCATTTTGTCCGCCGTATACAAAATCGTGGCCGCTCCCCTACGGCCCGGCGGCCAGAGGAATAATTCGATATGGAGAAGCTTCAGTTGATGAGTAAAATAGCTGATTTTCGGGGGATGTCAAACCCCCATTTATCCGATTCGAACATACTTTATGCTTCCACTCATTTGAAAATATGGAAGTTTTTCCTAGAATACGGAAACCAGCCCGACTGAAGTCGTTTTCCCGCGGCGAGCCCCCCCCCGCGGCGTATAAAGGACCGGCGCCCCATGGTTTTATTCGCTACCGAAGATATCAAAAAAATCGACCATCTCTACCAGCAGGGGCGGGTTGACTACCGCCGCACCGCCTCGGACCAATTGCGAACATGAAAAACGGCGAAATACAGGAAGAAGGGGTCCGGGTCCTCCGGGTCGAATCGCCCCCCAGCGCCTATATGGACCATGTGCAAGTCATCCTGGTAGGGGAGGGGCCGTTTGCCCTGGTCGACGCGGGCTACGCCGAGCGTGGCGGTTTTGTGGCCGGCTGGGCCGCCGAGCGGACGAGGGGAGGACTCGAGGCGCTTCTCCTGACCCACCATCACCCCGATCACTTCGGGGGGGCGGAGGCGCTCGCCGCCGCCACCGGCGCGGCCTGCCGCGCGCATCCCCGCGAGATCGCTTTGATGGGGGAGCGCGCGCCCTCGCTCGATATCGATGCGCTCGGGGACGGGGACATTTTCCGCGCCGGAGGAATTGAGCTCGAGGCGGTGCTCACCCCCGGCCACTCGCCCGGCCATCTCGCCTTCTGGTGGCGGGAGCGGGGGGTGCTCTTCGGGGGCGATATCGTCCTGATGGAGACCTCGACCTGGGTGGGCCCTCCTCTGGGAAGCCTGAGCGCCTACCTCGACTCGCTCGAGCGGGTGCGGGACCTCGCCCCGAGGGTGATCTATCCGGGCCACGGCCCTCCGGTCGTCGACCCGGCGGGCCGGGTAGAGGCCCTGCTCACACACCGCGCCCGGCGCGAGGCACAGGTCCTAGAGGCCCTCGGCGAGGGTCTCGACACCCCCGAGGGGATGGCCGGACGCATCTACCGGGGAATGAAAGAGGAGACCATCCGGATCGGAGCCACGATGATCGCCGGCCACCTCGAAAAACTCATCGAGGAGGGCAGGGCCCGCCGTGAAGGGGAGTGCTACTTCCTCACAGGCCCCTCCGGGGCGAAGTAATCCGCAGCTGGAACGGCCGGGAGTCCCGCTCCTCCGGGGAAGGGGATCCGCCGCGGGAGGGAGGAAGCCGCCGATCCCCGGATCCGAATTTGACGCCGCCGTTCACCTTCTATAAAAAAAGCCCCGGAATATTTTTTGGAATTCTCACGAGAATTCATCCATGATTTCATCTGCTTCGGAGCCGCGCCTTGTTGACCAACTGCCATAGCCTGATTCTCCGGACGCTTCTCAAGCACGGCCCCGAGCCCCCGCCCGGCGAGCGCGACCTCTACTTGTACAACATCGCGCCCGACCATTTGCCGTTGACCGAGGGATTCCGCTCCCGCGAGACCCACCGCTTCGATCCCCCGCCCGGAGCGCTTGAGCGCTACCCCAAGCTCATCTGGGTGAAGTGCCATCTCGTCGTCGATAATTTTTGCCACTACGGCGGCGCCGGGAAGCCCGACGGGGGCCTCTCCGCCGCCGAGAAGAGGGGCTACACCTACCGGCGCGGGGCCGACCTGGTTCCGCTCCTCTCGGCCTTCACCTCGGAAATGGGCACTCCTCTCGGGGAGTCCGACGCCTACTACCTGGCGCACACCCTGGTCGAGATCGCGGTGGACTACGCCATCTCGGTCGCCGACCGGAGCGTCCCTCTGATCGTCCGCCAGGCGAGGGTATCCAGCCCTCCCGAGCTGATCTCCGAGTTCGAGGCGGGCGTCGCCGCCCTCTACGGCCGCGGAGCCGGGGAGATTACCGCCGCCCGCGACGGCGCCGAGCGATTTTACGGCGATGTGGACGACATCGACTACATGTACCTCGACGGTCGGACCCGGATAATCCTCCGAAAACTCAAGCTCCCTTTCAGCGACGAGAACGTCGCCCGAACCAGCCGGCTCATCCTCGACTCGGCCGAGCGGGTTTCAGATTTCGGGGATTTCATCCGCGACTCGGTGGACCTGCTCTCGGATCGGGCGGCCTGGGCGGGCGCGGGCCCGTTGATCGGCGCGACCGAGTAGGACCTATCGCACCGGCAATATCCTCCATATGTGCTTATAAAATAAAGAGTCTCGAAAATTCCGGCCTGAAATCCGAACAGGGAATTACATGGAATTTTCAGGGAAATCGGATTCGCTCGGCTCCCTTCTTCGCGCAGCCATCCTTGTGAAATCAAGAATCCGCCATCCACAGGTCGTTGCTGCATAATCCCGGTTTAACGTGTTGCCGCATAATTCCGGATAAAAATAGGTGGGATATTATGAGCCCAGGTTATGCCGGAGTCGCCGGCATGCAAGTCGCGCAGCCTCTATATGATTTGGTTAATGATGAGAACGCGCTGGGAACAGGTGTCGATCCGGATTTTTTTGGAGCTTTCTTGGCGAGATTTCGAATAAATTAGAGCCCAAGAACAAAGAGTTGCTGGAAAAACGAGACTGTCTACAACGAGAGATCGATGCCTGGCATAAGGAGAGAGATAGCAAACCTTTCAACATGGGAGAATATAAATCTTTCCTATGTGAAATTGGTTATTTGATTCCCGAAGGTCCCTATTTCAAGGTAAACACGCTCAATGTGGACAGGGAACTCGCGAAAATCGCGGGCCCCCAACTCGTTGTGCCCCTGACGATCGAACGCTTCGCAACCAATGCGGCGAATGCCCGTTGGGAGAGTCTTTACGACGCGATGTACGGCTTCGACATGATTCCCGAGGATAGGGGCGCCGGGAAAAAGGGTGATGGACCCGACGGTTATAATTCCCGGCGCGGGGCCAGGGTGATCGCGTACGCCAAGAAATTTCTCGACGATGTCGTGGCGTTGGAAAATGGGTCTCATGCGCTCGTGATCTGATACAAACTGGATGAGAACAAGAATCTGGTCGCGGTGATAGGCGACGGGGATGAAGCCTGCCTGACTGATCGTTCTCAATTCGCGGGTTTCACGGAAGCCGACGGCGAACTGGCCGGCGTTTTGATGAGAAACAACGGTTTGCATATCGAAATTCAAATAGACAGGGATGACGAGACGGCCGGAAGATACGACTCTGCCGGTGTGAAGAGAATATTACTTGAAGCCGCCGTCACAACCATACAGGACCTCGAGGATTCCGTTTCGGCGGTGGATGCGGACGATAAAGCGAACGCTTATAGAAACTGGCATAAAATCATGAAGGGAACGCTGGAGGCGACCTTCACGGAAAACGACCGGGAGATGGTTCGCGCGCTAAATCCGGTTAGAACTTATATGTCGCCGGAGGGCGGGGAATACACTCTGCCGGGCCGGAGTTTGTTGTTGAATCGCAATGTGGGTATTCATTTGTATACCGATGCCGTGCTCACGGAGGATGGCAAGCCGATCCCGGAGGGCTTCCTCGATGCGATGGTCGCATCGCTTGCCGCCGTTCACGATCTCAAGAGAAACGGCCATCTCGTCAACAGCCAAACCGGCAGCGTTTATTTCGTGAAACCCAAGCTCCACGGCCCCGAGGAAGTCGCCGCGACGGTCGAGCTGTTCGGTGAAGTCGAAAAGGCGCTGGGCCTGGATGAAAACACGATAAAAATAGGAATCATGGATGAAGAGAGAAGAACGACCGCAAACCTCAAGGAGTGCATACGCGCGGCCGAGGATCGCATCGTATTCATCAACACGGGTTTTCTGGATCGAACCGGAGATGAGATTCACACTAGCGTGTACGCGGGCGCGATGCTGCGCAAGGAAGAGATTAAACAACAGCAATGGCTCAGGGCATACGAAGACTGGAACGTGGATATCGGAATCGAGTGCGGCCTGCCCGGTCACGCCCAAATCGGAAAGGGCATGTGGGTCATGCCGGATAATTTAAAGGCCATGTACGGCGCCAAGATAGCCCACCCTCAGGCCGGGGCGAACACCGCCTGGGTGCCGTCTCCGAGCGCCGCGACAATACACGCCATGCATTATCATTACGTGGATGTCGAGGGAAGACAAAAAGAGCTGGCCGACAGGGACCGCGCCAGCCTCGACGAGATATTAACGATTCCATTGCTTGACAGGGAGCTGACTCCCCAGGAAGTACAGACGGAACTCAGGAACAATGCCCAGGGCATCCTTGGCTATGTTTCGCGCTGGGTCGGCCAGGGAGTCGGTTGCTCCAAGGTCCCGGATCTCGAGGGAACGAATCTCATGGAAGACCTGGCCACCCTGCGCACCTCGAGTCAGCACATCGCCGATTGGCTAAAGTGGGACATCGTTGCCGAGAGCCAGGTGGGAGAAACTTTCAGGGAAATGGCCGCCGTCGTTGACGGGCAGAATGCCCACGACGAGAATTACCTACCCATGGCGGATAATATAGCCGGCAATGAATTCAAGGCGGCCTTCGAAATCGTATCTAATGGGCTTGACCTGCCGAGTGGATATACGGAGTCGGTGTTGCGTGCGCACCGTCTCGCGGTGAAAAAAGCCCGAGGTTGAATAACATGGTGTGTTGAGGCGAGCCAGTCCGCTTCGGGAGAGGGCGGCTGATCTGGACTGTCTAACGCTTCCGGCATACAGGATTTTGGTCAAGCAGGGGGACCGAGCTCCTCAGGGGGATTGATAGAAAAACTAACCTCGGCGGGGGTTTGATCCCGTCGGGTGGATTGATCTCGGTGATTGAACTCGGTGGAGGAAGGGCGGCCCGGATAATCCGGCCGCCGGCCGCCTCCCCCTATTTTTTCTCTTCCACTCCGTATCTCTTCTGATAAAAGTCAAGCATCTGCTGAATCTGCGCCTTGGTCATCCCCTTGCGCCACTGGTGGTGCTTGCCCTTGACGAAGCGCTCGGTGAGGCCGGGCGAGAGTTTCTCGGCCTCGGGAATGAATTTGAAGTAGAAGTGCTTGGCCACCTCGTAAAAGCCGTGCCACTGCGTGTAATCGGGGCCCTGCATCGAGGCGCCCATGCGCGCGCGGCGGCCCTCGTGGTGCCAGAGCTCGAAGAAGGTCCACTCGATTTTATCGTCGAACGGCGCCGATGTGATTTTCCCCTCTTTCTTGAGTGCGAGCATGATGTCCCGGGCCGGGACGGCGAACTTCTCGTTGTAGAGACCGATGATGTTGTCGTACTGGGTGTAGAAGGATTTCGTGAAGTCGAGGCCGTGGCAGGCGGCGCAGACGTTTTGCATGTCCTTTCGCTTGGCTTCCCAGTTCTTGAGTTTCTTTGATACCACCGGCCGCAGGGTCCAACTGATCCGCTTGCCGACGTCGTGGGTGATGGGAAGATCTTTCGTCGCGCTCATGTGACAGGTGGCGCAGGTTGGCGCGGCCGTGTAGTCCTTGCCGACGACCCAGCTCCTGCTGTCCAGGTTCATCTCTTTGATTCGCGCTCGGAAGACGATTCCGTGCTTCGACTCGTTATAGATTTCGATCTGGGGATGGTCCGGCCCCATGTGGCACTTGCCGCAGTTCTCGGGCTGGCGCGCCTGGGCGGCGGAGAAGGTGTGCCGCGCGTGGCAGGCCGAGCAGGTGCCGTTGCTGCCGTCCGGGTTGATGCGGCCCACGCCGGAGTTGGGCCAGGTCGAGGGGTCGAGCTTTCCGCTCTTGAGCACCTTGACGGTCGAGCCGTGGCACTTCTGGCAGCCGCCGATGGCCGCGGGGGCGCCCTCGACGACGACGCCCAGGAAGTTGTCGAGGCTGCCGATGAACTGGGCGGCCTTGGCGTGGTGACTGTTGGTGAACTCCTTGGCCACTTTGGCGTGGCAGCGGGCGCAGTCCTTGGGCGAGACGACGGTGGCGACGAGGGAGCCCTCGTGCTCCCAGGCGTCGGGGTCCTCTTTTTTCGCCTGGTGGCAATCGACGCAGCCCACCCCGAGGGGGGCGTGGCGGCTGTCTTTCCACTGCGAGACGATGCCGGGCGATTTTTCGGCATGGCAGTTTACGCAGCCCTCGTTCTTGGCCGTGACGACCACCTTCGCCTTCTTCTCCGGCAGCAGACGGCCGCTCTCAATGAAGCCCACCGTGATCAGCGAGCCGAGGAAAAACAGGCTCAGCGCCGCCACAATCCACTGCTTGACCCGAAAATTCACAGGGTTTCTCCTTCGCTCAGTGTCCAGACAGCCCTTCGATGAGGACCAGGACAACCATCGCCACGACGGCGGCGATGCCAATGAATACGCTCACCTCGCGCCCCGGAAAACGACGCTCGATCGAGGCGTCCACCCAGGGCCACGCGAACATGACCATTACGATTCCAATAGTGCTGACGATTCCGGTCTGAAACGAGAAGAGCTTGAGCCATCTGAAGACCGGGTAGAAATACCATTCGGGTTTGATGTGTTCGGGGGTGACGGCCGGATTGGCCGGCTCGCCGATCTGGACCGGAAAAATGATGGCGAGTTGGCTGACGAGGAATATCAAGAAAATGCCGATGGCAATTTCCGTCAGGAGGTGGTCCGGGAAAAACGGGAAAAAGCGGTCCTCGTCGTCGCGCGATTCGCCGTGCGAGGTGTCGATGAATTCGCTCACGCCGTGAATCCGAATCAGGAATATGTGCAGCGCCAGAAGGCCGAAAGCGGCCGTGGGGAGCACGCCGATGTGCAGAACGTACATGCGGGTGAGGGTGTTCGCGCTGATGACAGGCCCGCCCCGGAGATAGCCCGCCATGTATTCGCCCACGAACGGCACGGCGGCGGCCATGTTGGTTCCCACGACGGTGGCCCAATAGGAAACCTGGTTGTAGATGAGCGAATAGCCCGAGAAGCCGAAGGTGAACACCGTGATGAGGAGCGCCATCCCGATGAGCCAGTTGATCTCGCGCGGCCGCCTGTAGGCGGCGGTGAAGAACACCCGCATCATGTGGAGGATGACCGAGACCACCATCAACTCGCCCGACCAGCGGTGAATCCCCCGCACCCACCAACCGAAGGGGACTTCCTCGGTGATATAACGCACCGATTCGTACGCCTTCGACGGGTCGGGGACAAAATAGAAGGTGAGGGCGATTCCGCTGACGAGCTGGATCATGAAGAGGTAAAGCGGCGTCCCGCCCAGGCAGAACCACCACTTGTGCATGTGCCGGGGGATGGGCTCGCTGGTGAAATGCTTGAGATTGTCCCAGTCGAAGGGGATGCGTTCGCTGACCCAGTTGAGAATCCGATCGGCCACGGCTCAGGCCTCCGGCATCGATACGAAGATATTGGAACCGCGCACCTCGACCGGGTAGCGGGCCAGGGGGATCGGTGGAGGCCCCTCGACGGGGTTTCCGTTTGCGTCGAAGACCGCGTCGTGGCAGGGGCAGATAAACGCCTTATCCTCAGTCTTCCAGTGGACCTGGCAGCCCAGATGGGTGCAAGTGGTGGAGAAGGCACTGACGTTCCCGCCCGAGCGGACAAGGAGGAATTTCCGCCCCGAAAGGTCCTGCGCCAGGCGGCTCCCGCCGTCGGGAACCTCGGTGAGGGCCGCCGAGAGGACCTGGACCATCCGCGGGGGCTTTTGCCGCCCGAACAGGAAGCGCAGGCCGTAGATGGCGGCGGTTCCGTAGCTCACCACTATCCCGGCCGCCATGGCGATGGTGGCCATGGCTCCTCGCCGTCCCAAGGTTACTTTGTCGATGGGAGTTATTTCGGAAGCGGACATTCGCTCAATCCTTTGGAGTGATCATCAGTAGCAGGAACATCGGAGTTTCTTATCCTTTACGCCTACATATATCCCAAAACTGAAAGGTGCAAACAAAGTCTTTATAGGGCGGATATGTTTCAGGGAGATTTCTGATGAGTTTCGGAGGAGTTATATGCCACCGAAATCGACTCGGGGGCAAAAAAAAACGGGGGAGCACGTGAGCTCCCCCGTTTCCGTGCATGGCCATGAACAGATGATTTTCCTCTCCGCACGCGAGCGGCGAGAGGCTGAAGTCCTTCTGACTACTTCACCGCTCCCTTGAGGCCGGCCCCCGCCTTGAACTTAGGCACTTTGGACGCCTGGATCTGAATCGGTTCGCCCGTTTTGGGGTTACGCCCCATGCGCGCGGCGCGGTTGGAGATGCTGAAGGTGCCAAAGCCCGTCAGCGTCACCTTATTTCCGCCTTTGAGGGCCCCGGTGACGGAGGAGACGAAAGCATTCAGCACTGCCCCGGCGCCTGCTTTGCTCATGTCCGTTTCGCTTGCGATGGCGTTGATGAGATCCCTTTTGTTCATAATCTCCCTTCTCCTGGTCCGCATTAGGCGGCACCATCGGGCGGAAAAGGCTCCTGCCCAGTTAGGCGGTACAATATATTGATGGGTTTCCCTACAGGCGGCACAAAATCAGGAAGGCGGATCTTGNCATCTGGAAAATATTATACATATTGAGCTCCACATGCAAGCGNAAATTNATGGAATCCTTTGTAACGACGAGGTTTTGGGGCGAGGGAAGCGCCAAAATNCAGATTTACCGGCCATCTGATCGTAGGAGAACAGGGCGACGCCATCAACTCCCGCGAGGCGGGCGTCCCGCCATTGGCGCCAGAGGGCGGGGGGATTTTCCTCGAAAAGCCATACACCTAAGCCAATTATTATCAATTGCTTGGCCGGGTTTCTTGAAGTGTTTCTTGTGGCTGCCGCACTCCAGTTGATCTCGGAGGCAAGGGTCATGTCCCTCGAATAATTCATCACGATCGCCTTGTCGAGAAGCCCCTCGCGCAGCCAGCTCCGCCAGTCCTGAAACGAGGACAAATAGGCCCGCTCTGGCCAGGGCAAAAGGGCGGCCGAGAGGCGCGAGGCGGGCCGTATCGCCCGAATCGCGCCCAAAACCTCACGGACGGCCTCGGTCACCTGCCTCCGGCGCCATGTGTCCCAGGCCTCGTAGTCGGGCCGGGAGACCGATGCCCCGGCCAGCGGGGCCCGGCGGCCCGTCTCCTGCCGGAAGCGGGCCACCGAGTCCCGTCCGTAGCCGAAATCGAGGCGGGGGGAAAAGCGCGAGCCCGGCGAGATGGGCAGGGCGTAGGGGTAGCGGATGAAGTCGAGATGAATTCCCGCGAGGGAAGGATACCGGCGGAGGAGTTCGGAGGCGATGATGACGAGCCGCCGCCGGACTCCCAGATGGGCCGGGTCGAGGAATATCCCCGGTGTCCCGAGTCCGAATCCCTTCGCCCAGGGGGGTTTCCCGCTCGGGGGGTATTCGAGAAGCGAGTGACCGAACTGATCGCGAAGGACGGCCTCATCGCCCAGGTCCGAGATGATGAGCGCCTTCGCATTCCTGGCCAACGAGAAGGCGTTGATCCAGGCGTGCACCCGGATCGCACTCCCTCCAGGGGCTTCCGTCGCGAGTTTCAGGAGATAGGCCAGCGGATCGCCCCCCGCGCGCCGGGCGGGCGAGTCGTCGGCGTAGCGGGTTGGAAACCAGGCCCGCCCGCTCCGGTAGACCTGGGCGTAGATGTCGGTGACGCCCGATTTGCGCGCCTGCTCCACGAGGGCCCTAATCCCATCTGCGTTGTCCAGGGTCCGCTGGCTTCCCTCGGCCTGAACCCAGAGGCCCACCTCGAAAGGGGTTTCGCCCCGAGCGGCGGGTCGAGAGCCTGCGGAAAAAGGGCAGGCGGGAAAAAGAGCGGACCGTACGGCGGCGCAACCGGTCAGCCCGGCGGCCATCCCCAGACAGGCCATTCCCTTTAATAGGCGGTGATATTTCATCGCGGTCTTCCTGGCGGCGCGGGTCCTTTCGGGGGGCGATGCCCTTCCAGGAGCCGGTTCCGGGCGATGGTTAGCAGCGGCGGCGGTGAAAAGCGTTTGGTAGCGATGAAGAGCGGGGCGATTTTTCGGTGACACCCTAGCCGCGGCCGGGAGGCGTCGTCAACGGGCGCGATCTCCGTCCGGAGCGAACCCGGCCAGAAGGGCCGCGCCCTGCTCAAACCCCGCCCGGAGGAGTTTTATTTCGGCCTCCCCCAAAGGTGTGCCCCCGGCACTTGGTGTGCCACCCGCATCTGGTGCGGCGGATTCAATGGCCCCGAGAGGAAACGCCATCTCGGGGGTCAGTGCCGCCATCGCCGCCCAGGCGGACCCGGCGAGGGCGAAGGCGAGGGGAGCCCCCAGCCGGGCGGCCAGCGCGCCGAGATCGGCTGAGAAAACAGGAGGGCCGTCCGGTGGAGTTTTCGGAGGAACCGGAGCGTTGACGAGGAGGACGCCTCCGAGGAGCAGGGCGCCGCCCATGGGGGGGATGACCGCCAGCGAGGGCTCGCAGATCACCTCGAGGTCGTATTTTCTGGGAACGCTCAGATCACGGAGCGATTCGGGGGCGATGCGGATTATCGCTCGGTCGACTCCTCCCGGCGGCGCGGGCCACATCGACGTCCGCACCTGGGCCGAAAGCCCTGCCCGGTCCGCCGCGCCGCCGATGAGCCGGGCCGCGTTGAGGAAGTCTCCGCACATGCCGGCCTCCCTCCGCCCGTGAAAACACAGCGCCCTCAACGCCCGTCCTCCCGATAGGGGCAATGGTGGTGGAGCGCGGGTAGCCCTCCAGTTCCGTTGCCCCGGTCCCGTTTAATGCCTGGAATCACACCCCCGAACGATAGCCTAAAGAAAATGCAGGGTCGATATGATAAAGTAGGCGTTGTCGCACGGTTGCACATCGCACGCCGACGGCCGAACGAGCGCACTGGGAGTTCAGGAGAATTGAGCAAGCGATTCACCATCATCACCTACGGTTGTCAGATGAACCGCTACGACTCGGAGACGATCACCGGCTATCTGACCGCTGAAGGCTACGAGCCCGGCGACGACCCTGAGGGCGCGGACCTGATTCTTCTCAACACCTGCTCCATCCGCGACCGCGCCGAGCAGAAGGTGTTCAGCCAGCTGGGCCGTCTGCGCAAACTCAAGAAAAAAAATCCGAACCTGAAAATCGGGGTCTGCGGTTGCTTCGCCACCCGTGAGGGCGAGCGCATCGCCAAAAGAAACGGGGACGTCGATCTGATTTTCGGTACCCAGAACATCTCGAAACTTCCCGAGATGCTCCGGGGGATCGAGGCGGGAAGGGTCTGCGACACCGAAACGGTCGAACCCGATTTCTCGGAACTCGCGCCCATTCGCCGGAGCTGCGGCCCAAGCGCCTATGTGAGCATCGCTCGCGGCTGCGATAATTTCTGCTCGTTTTGCGTTGTCCCCTATACGCGCGGGCCTGAGTGGAGCAAGCCGAGCGCCCTGATCGTCGAGGAGATCGAGGCCGCCGTCCGGGAGGGATTCCGGGAAATCCATCTTCTGGGCCAGAACGTCAATTCCTACGGAAAAAAGACGGAGGGCGAGCCGACGTTCGGCGGCCTCCTCCGCCGGTTGGACGAGGCCCAAGGCCTCGAGAGGATCCGCTTCATGACCTCCAACCCTCAGGATTGCGGCGAGGACATGATCGGCGCGATGGCCGAGTGCAAAAAAGTGTGCGAGCACCTTCACCTGCCCGTCCAGTCGGGCAGCGACGAAGTTCTCCGGAGGATGGAGCGCGGCTACACTGCCGAGGAATATCTGGCCAAGATGGCCCTCTATCGCGAACGGGTGCCGGGCGGGGCGATCACTTCGGATATTATCGTCGGGTTTCCGGGGGAGACCGACGCTGATTTCGAGGATACCCTCCGGGTTTTGAAAGAGTCGCGCTACGATAATATCTACCTTTTTAAATACTCGCCGCGGCCGGGGACCCCGGCCGACGGCATGGCCGGCCAGGTGGCGGATGAGGCGAAAGACGAACGTTTTAGGGCTGTTCAGCAGCTTCAGCGCGAAATATCGGAAGAGCTTCATCGCGGGCTCGAGGGGTCGGTGGTCGAGGTGATGGTCGAGGGCCCGTTGCGTGAAAAGGCCGGAAACTCGCCCGGTGGAGGCGAATCCGGGGGCGGGCTCCTCCAGATTTCCGCCCCCCGCCGTTATATGGGTCGCAGCCGGGCGAATCATCGGGTACACTTCCATTTCGAGGGACCGCCCCCCCAAATCGGTGAGATGGTGGAGGTGGAGGTTCTCCGGGGTAGTGTCAGCAACCTCGGTGGAGTGGCTTTGCCCCAAGGCGCGGTATTGGAGGAAAGAGCAACATGATCGAAATGAAAGTGAAAGGGCTCACCCTTGATCCCTTGACGAATGTTCCGATTGTCATCCTCCGGGAAACGGAGGGCGAACGCTCTCTCCCGATATGGGTGGGCATTTTCGAAGCGCACGCCATCGCCCGCGAGATAGAGGAGTTCGAGACGCCGAGGCCGATGACCCACGACCTGATCAAGAACATCATCAACGGCGTCGAGGGGAAGGTGACCCGCATCCTCGTGAGCGATCTGCGCGACAATACTTTTTTTGCCGAGATCTACCTCGCGATGAACGGCTCGGAGATATCCATCGACTCGAGGCCCTCGGACGCCATCGCGCTGGCCCTCCGGATGAGCGCGCCGATCTTTGTCGAGGAGAAAGTGCTCGAGGAGGCGAAGAGCATCGAATTCACCGAGTCCGAAGAAGAAGAGGGCGGCGACAAGGGACCGGAGTCCCGGGAAGAGCCCCTCGAGGACGACACCGAGGAAGTCAAGAAGTGGCTCGAAGACCTCAAGCCGGACGATTTTCTGAAATTCGAAAACTGACCGGCGCCCCTTACGCAAACCACCGATAGCGCTGCCCGGAGTATATCCGTTGTTTCTCTACCTGCTTCGCCACGGCGAGACGGCCTGGAATGCCGAAAACCGGATCCAGGGCGTCTCCGACCAACCCCTGAACGAAGTCGGCCTGGCTCAGGCCAGGGCCTTGATTCCGCCCCTGGCGGGCCGCCCGATAGCGGCGATCTATTCAAGCCCGCTGATCCGCGCCCGGGAGACGGCGGGGATTCTGGCCGAGGGGCTGGGCGGCCTCCCTCTCCATGAGGAAACCGGTCTTGCCGAACTCAACCAGGGCGACCTCGAGGGGATGCGGATCGCCGACGTCAATGAAAAGTACAATGGCTTCTGGGACCTCTGGCGGGAGCGGCCGGCCGAGGCTCTGACGCCCGGCGGCGAGAGCCTGCCCGATTTGCAGAAGCGTGCCTGGGCAGCCGTCGAGTCGATTCACAGCCGTCACCCGGGCGAGATGGTCGTCGCCGTCAGCCACAACCTCGCGATTACGACGCTCCTCTGCCGGATTCTCCGTATCGATCTGAACGACATGCGGGCGATTCGCCAACATAACGCCGCAATCAACCTCGTCGAATACGACGAGGTCCGGGGCTGGGGGGTGGTGATGATGAACGCACTCTCCCACCTGGGCTCGGCGCTGGCCTCGAACGAGAAGCCCTATCATTGAGAGCGGTAGCGCGAAAGTGACGGCGCGGTAGAGGGTTTCGGTGAACGGAGGAAAACCGGTCTCTATTCGAAGTCGTCCGATTTTCTTTCGGATACGCCCCGGTAGTAGCTCTTGATGTCATCGACAAGGTTGTCGATGTCGTCCTTGGGTTTTTTGGAGCGCCTGATCTTGTAGCGGTAGACAAGGTAAAACGTCAAAATGCCCAGGAAGAACCCAAGGGCCATGCCGTCGAAAAATGATTGATAAATGCTCATTTGGAAGGCTCCCGGTTGGGGATGTACCATGGGCAATCTAGCGGCCCGCTTCGGATAAGTCAATCCGGAGCCCATGCGCGCCGGTCCCCCCGCCCGCAGCCGGAGCGCTCGGAGCGCGATGATATGACTGGTTCCGGCTCGTCCGGCGGCGGAAGTCTCACAAGGGGTGGAAGAAAGTACACCCTCAAGCGTTCTCCCGCTTCGCGATCGGGCGGGCTCGCCTACGAGGACGAGCTCAACCCGCAACAGCTCGATGTCGTGATGGCTGGCGGCGGCCCGCTCCTTGTGATCGCCGGCGCCGGCAGCGGCAAGACGCGCACCGTCACCTACCGCCTCGCGCGTCTTGTCGAGGACGGTGTGCGGCCCGAGTCGATTCTTCTTCTCACCTTCACCAACCGCGCCTCACGCGAAATGCTCCACCGCGTGGCGACGCTGATCCAGTACGACGTGCGGCGCATCTGGGGCGGCACCTTCCATCACGTGGGAAACCTGATCCTCAGGAACCATTCCACTCTTCTCGGCTTCGGGCAAAACTTCACTATCCTCGACCGGGAAGACGCCACGGACCTCGTGAGCGACTGCATCCGCCTGGCCGGGGTGGACCCGAAGGAAAAACATTTCCCCAAGGGAAGAGTCCTCGAGTCGCTTCTCTCCTTTTCGGCCGACACCGATCGCGGGGTGGCCGACGCCGTGATGGACCGTGCGCCCTATCTGGCGGACCGGATCGCCGAGGTCGAGGGGGTGGCCGAGGCCTACCGGACCCGCAAGAAGGAAATCCAGGCGATGGATTTCTCGGACCTCCTCACCCACACGCGCGCCCTGCTCGCCGGGCACGAGGACGTCCGCGCCCTCTACCAGGAGCGCTTCCGGCACGTACTCGTGGACGAGTATCAAGACACGAACAAAATCCAGGCCGACATCATCGACCTCCTGGGCGGGGGTCATAAAAATCTGACCGTGGTGGGGGACGACGCCCAGAGCATCTACAGCTTCAGGGGAGCCCACTTCGAGAACATCATCACATTCCCGGACCGCTACCCTGGGGCGCGGCTGTTCCGGCTCGAGGCGAACTACCGGAGCACCCAGCCGATCCTTACGCTGGCGAACGCCTCGATCCTCCACAATCGCCGTCAGTTCAAAAAAGAACTCGCCACCACCCGGGGGGCGGGTCCGTTGCCCGCCCTCGTCCCCTGCCGCGAGGTGCTCCAGCAGGCCGACTTCATCGCCCAGCGGATCCTCGAGCTGAGCGACGAGGGAATCCCCCTCTCGGAGATGGCCGTTCTCTACCGGGCGCACTACCACTCGATGGAAGTCCAGATGGAACTCACATGTCGGGGCATACCCTTCGAGATCAGGAGCGGACTCCGCTTCTTCGAGCAGCGCCACATCAAGGATGTCACCGCCTTCGTGCGGCTGGTCGCCTGTCCGGCCGACGAGCTTGCCTGGAAGCGGGCGCTCAAGCTTCTGCCCCGGATCGGGGAGGCGACGGCGGCCCGCATCTGGAATGTGCTGAGGGCGCAGGAGGACCCGCTCCGCTTCGCCTGTGTGGGAGGAGCGGAAATCATCCCTCGGGGCGCGCGCGAGAGCTGGGAGGTGTTCCGGGGGCTGATCGCCGACCTAGCCGGCCTCGGGCGGCCCGGAAAAGAAGGTGGGGGAACCGCCCCCGGCGGAGGAAAGATGCCGCCCCCCACCGAGATGATCTCCCTTGTCCTCGATAGATTTTACGAGAGTTATATGCAGGCGGCCTTCGACAACGCCCCGGCCCGGGTCGAGGACATCAACCAGCTCGCCGAGTTCGCCATGCAGTACGAATCGCCAGAGACCTTCCTCTCGGACCTGGCGCTGATGGGCTCGGTCGCCGCCGAGGGAACGGCGCCCGGCGGAACGGAGGCACCCGAGGAGTCCGTCGTCCTGAGCTCGATTCACCAGGCCAAGGGGCTCGAGTGGCGCGTCGTCTTCATGATATGGCTCACCGACAGCCACTTTCCCCACCAGCGGGCCCTCGCCGACCCCGACGGGGAGGAGGAGGAGCGCCGCCTGTTCTATGTCGGCCTGACGCGGACGAAGGACGACCTTCACCTGTGCTATCCGATGCTCGAGAGCGACAGCCGGCGGATGGGCGTATTCTCGCGCATCTCGCGCTTCGTCTCGGAGCTTCCCGAGGATTTGTACGAGCGGTGGTCGCTCGAGGAGGACACCGCCCCGGCCCGGGGGGTGGGCGTTCCCCAGGGGGAGGACGCCCCGCCCCAGGAGAGCGATTCACCCTGGGAGGGTGGCTCGCCCGAGCGGACCCTCAGCCGCCCCGCCGACCCGGACGAGCCGGACGGCCTTCGCTACGAATACGACGACGATTTTTAACCCTGAGCGGTGCCTGCGGCACGGGCGATTTGGACGGTGCCGCGCCCGCTATTTTCCCGATAATAGAGAGGAGCATCCCCGATGAGCTTTCGAACCATCGACCCCGCCGACATCGACCGGCGGCAGATCTACCGCCTCATGGTCGGCACCGTCGTGCCGCGCCCGATCGCCTGGGTCAGCACCGTCAGCAAGGCGGGCGTAGCGAACCTCGCCCCCTTCAGTTTCTTCACCTGCGTCTCCCACGCTCCGCCCATGGTCTCGATCTCGATGGGCGAGCGCGAAAACGACCAGAAGCACACCACCCGGAACATCTTCGAGACCCAGGGTTACGTCATCCATGTCGTGGTGAACGGGATGGAGGAGCAGATGAACATCTGCGCCGGCAACTACCCGCCCGAGGTGAACGAGTTCGAGGAGGCGGGCCTCGAGGCGGTCCCCGCCGACCTGGTTCCCGCCCCGCGGATAGCGGCCGCCCCTGTGGCCATGGAGTGCGAGTTCCGCAATCTCCTCACGAACGGGGAGCCGGGCGAGCGGACCCATCTTGTCATCGGCGAGGTCATCCGCTGGCACATCCGGGAGGATGTCATGATCGATGAGAAATACATCGACCCGGTCCTGCTCCAGCCCGTTGGCCGTTTGGCAGGGAACCACTACTGCCGGAGCCAGGATGTCTTCGAGATGCAGCGCCCCGACCGCAAGCCAGGGCAGATGGCGAGTTAGGGAAGGGCGGAGGCTTCATTCCGGGCATAGCGGGGGGAGTGAACTCTGCAAGAAGGGCTCAGGTAAATTCTACCATACTCGGAGCGCGGTGAGATTGTTCGACATAAGCTATTGTTTGTTAATGGTATATTTATTTAGACCTATGCCGGCATGACCTTGGGGTGCTCAAGGGTGTTCTTGAGCGCTCCGAGGAACTCGGCCGCCGGGGCGCCGTCCACGATGCGGTGGTCGGCGTTGATTCCGATGAAGCAGGTGGTCCGGGGGACGACCTCTCCGCCCCGCACCACGGCTCGCTCGCGCGCGGCGCCGACGGTCAGTATCGCGCTCTCGGGCGCGTTGATGATGGCCGAGAAGTGATCGACCCCGTAGGCGCCCAGGTTCGAGACCGTTAAGGTGCCGCCCTCGAAGGCGGTCAGCGGGAGGCCACCGGCCCGGGCGGCCTCGGCCAGCTGGCGCGACTCGCGCGAAATCTGGTCGATGGACTTCTGATCCGCGCCCCGGATGACGGGCACCATGAGCCCCTCCTCGACGGCGACGGCGAGGCCGATGTTCACATCCTGCATCCGGCGGATCTCGCCGCCCGAGAGCTGGACGTTGACCTGCGGGAACCGCCGGACGGCGCGGGCGGTGTAGAAAACGATCAGGTCGTTGATCGAGACCTTGACGCCGAGGTCGCTTTCCCAGGCCGCCTTGCTGGCTTCGCGCACCGCCAATAGGTTGGTGAGGTCCACCTCGGCCTGGAGGGTGATGCGGGGAACCTGATCCCAGCTGGCGGCCATGCGCTCGACGATGACCTTCCGCATGCCGGCGACCGGAGCAGCGGAAGCCACTGCGGGAGGCCCAGTCTGCGCGGCGGGAGGTGCGGCCGGCATGGATCGGGGAGCGCCGGAGCCGACTGTCGCCTGGACGTCGGCCTGGACGATTCGCCCGCCTGGGCCCGATCCCCGGAGGGTGCGGTAGTCGACCCCCAACTCGCGGGCGACGCGCCGCGCCGCCGGGCTGGCGAGAACGCGGCCCGTGGCGGGCTGGACGGCTGGAGGAGCCACAGGCTCGGGAGCCGCCGGCTCGGGAGTCACTGGTTCTGAAGTTGGCGCCGGTGCGGGAGCCACGGGCTCGGCGGCGGCGTTTTGAAACGCGCCCGTGTCCTCGCCCTCCGCGCCGATGACGGCGATGTTGTCCCCGCAGGGAACGACATCACCCTCGGCCGCGAATGTCTTGAGCAGGATTCCCCCGTCCGGAGACTCCACCTCGTATTCGACCTTGTCGGTCTGGATCTGGAGGATCATTTCTCCTTTTTCAACTTCTTCGCCCTCGGATTTGATCCATTTGAGGATAGTGCCTTCCTCCATGGTGAGTCCGAGTTTTGGCATCGGAAGGGGTGTGGCCATCGATCAAGCTCCTAACGGATTATCCATAATGATGAAAAAACATAACGAAAAATAAATACGCTATGGGCCGGGGACGGGCTCTCCTGCGGAGCGGCCTGAGGGTGTCAACTCTCGCGCTTGGCCCTTAGCTGCTCGCGCTGGCGCTGGAAGGTGTAGCGAAGAATCTCTTCCTTGTCATTCGCCCTGATGGCGATGAATTTCGAGGAGATATCGACGACGGCGCCGGGCAGGCGGTCGAGGAATTTTCCCGACTTCTGGGCCCGCCCGACATGGGCGACGGCCTCGATCCGCATTGGAGGCGAGGAGAGAAATATCATCGCGATCCAGAGGGAATCCCCTTTCGCGTAAACCTGCTGGCTCGGGAAGCGAATCCCCGAGCCGCTCACGTTGACGCTGCAGCGGATGAATTCGGCCTCCTGGCTGATGTTCTCTTTCTGGAGCAGGGAGATGAGCAGATCGAGTTTTTGGTCGAGCAGTGATATGGCGCGCCAGGTGGGCGACTTGGGGTCCACCGTCCGGCCGGCTGACTGGAGGATGGTAGCCACCGATTCCATCCCCCCCTGGCCTGCGGTCTCCATGATTTCGCGCTCAAGGGCCTCTTTTTCAAGGACCGAGATCGTGCGGTGGCTAATCTCGTGCGTGTCGTCCACGCGGACCATCTCGCGCCGCTGGGCCTCTCCTGTCGCCATCGAGCCTGCCTCCCGGTAAATACTGAATAAACATGGGCTTTCGGGAGAGAAAATCTAGCATGGAGCCCTGAGAGGGGCAAGACGGAAAAGCCCGGCCAGGCCGCGCGGGGCGGGTCGAGGGAAGTTTTTCATTATTTTTCCGGTTCGGCGGCTCATCTTGCACTAATTCCCAATGAGGGGTACATTACCGGCGGCGTGTTGAGTACACGCATGGGAAGTGGGCCCGCTAAAGCGGCCCGCTTTTTTTCGTCCCGATCCGGAGCCGGGCCCCGTGGTTTCGCATGATGCAGTCAGCCGTATCTGGGTCCTCGCCGAGGCCGTGGCCGCCGACCTGGGTCTTGAGGTGGTGGAAATCGAGCGGGGCGGAGGCGGTAAGCGACAGATGTTCCGTCTTTTCATCGACAAGCCGGGGGGAGTGAATTTGATCGATTGCTCGCGGATGAGCCGCGAACTGGGCGGCAAGATGGGGGAGGAGGGTACCATCAACTCCTCCCATGTCCTCGAGGTTTCGAGCCCCGGGCTCGAGAGGCCGCTTCGAAAGGCCTCGGATTTTCGCCGCTTCGCCGGCCAGCGGGTCACCGTTCGGCTCAGGAGGCGGGACGATGCCTCCGGCCAGCAGCGGTTCTCTGGTGTTTTAAAAGACATCGAGAGCGATGTCGTCACTATCGAAACGGATGATGGGGGGGAGCGCTCTTTCCCACTTGGCGAAATCGCCCGGGCGCGGTTGGAAGTGGACTGGGATTCCGTTTTTATGGGCAAGGGTCCCGAAAGCGGGTCCGGTAAAGGGGATGGAGGGGTAAGCGGGTGAGCCAGGAGTTGGTGGCGGTTCTCAATCAGCTTGAGCGAGAGCGGGGGATCGACAAGAAATTTCTCTACGATACGTTGAAAACGGCCATCGCCTCGGCTGCCAGAAAACAGTTTTCCCTCGGCGAGAACGTCAAGGTGTCGATCGACGAGGAGTCAGGCGAAATCACCGCCCAGATTGTGAAAGAGGTGGTGCGGATCGTCCAGGATTCGGAGACCGAGATCGATGTCGAGGACGCCAGAAAAGAGAGCCCCGAAATCCAGGTCGGCGACCCCTACCTGATCTCGCTCGACACCGAAACCCTCGGGCGTATCGCCGCCCAGACGGCCAAGCAGGTCATTATCCAGCGGGTCCGCGAGGCCGAGCGGTCCAACATTTACGAAGAGTTCAAGGGCCGCCAGGGCGAACTCGTCACGGGCTCGGTTTCGCAGGTCGAGCGCGGCAATATTTATGTCGATATCGGGCGCACCGAAGCGCTCCTCCCGAGGCGCGAGCAGATTTTCCGCGAGGTATACAAGCGAGGCGATCGGATCCGGGCTTACATCATGGAGGTCCGCGAGGCGTCAAAGGGCCCCCAGGTCATCGCGAGCCGGACTCATCCCGGATTGCTGATTCGCCTCTTTGAACTGGAGGTTCCCGAAATTTACGACGGGATCGTCGAGATCAAGTGCTGCGTGCGGGAGCCGAGCGGGCGCTCCAAGGTGGCGGTGGTAAGCCACGACCGCGATATCGACCCGGTAGGCGCCTGCGTGGGTACGCGGGGAAGCCGGGTGCAGGCCATCGTTCAAGAGCTTCGCGGCGAGAAGATCGATATTATTCCCTGGAACGAGGATGTCACGACCTTTGCCGGTAATGCGTTGAGTCCGGCCAAGATCCAGCATATCACCCTCCACGAGGAGGATGGACGGATGGAAATCCTCGTCCCCGACGATCAACTCTCGCTGGCCATCGGCAAGGGGGGGCAGAACGTGCGCCTCGCGGCCAAGCTCCTGGGGTGGAAAATCGACTTGAAGGGAGAGAGCGAATACCGCCGCATGATCGCCGAGCAGGCGTTCGCCTCGGACGACGGAGGTAAGAAAGAGGAGGAGGCGGCCGGTTCCCTGGAATCCGATCTTTTGAGGCTCGATGTGGTGGGCGAGAAAATGGTCCAGCTATTGAGCGAAAACGGTTTCGGAACAATTGCCGCGATCACGAAGGCATCGCTCGACGATCTGTGCAGTGTGCCCGGCATCGGACCCAAGCGTGCCCAGCTTTTGATTGATGCGGCGAACTCCTTTGGCGATGGCTCCGAGGGTGAGGCTGGAACCGAGGCCGAAGTGGTTGCCGAAGAGGAATAACCGGCTTCCCGGCCGGCGGGAAGGGCTTTTTGGCGGTTTAGCTGAAGCGAGGAAGAGCGGCGGTGCCCGAGCGCATGTGCATTGCTTGCCGAAAGAAGGCCCCCCCCGGGTCGTTGTTTCGAATGGTGGCCGGACCCGGCGGCGAGGTGTACGCTGAGTTGGATAGCCGGTTGCCGGGCCGGGGTGCTTATTGCTGTTTCGGGACCGAATGCCTGAGCAGGACTCTGGAGCCTGGCAATTTGACCCGCGCCCTTCGCTCCCGGACGGCGACCCCGGCGGCGGATGAGATCGCCGCCTCTCTCCGCTCGTTGCTTGGGCGGCGGATCGAGGGCCTTCTCGGCGCCGCCTGGCGAAAAAAAGTGATTTCGGCGGGGCGCGATGCCGCGTTGAGGGCTGCCCGCCCGGGAGGCGGCGGCCGCTTGTTTCTGGCCGAGGATCTGGCGGCGGGAAGCCGGGAGGAGGTCCTCAAAAGGGCCTCCCTTGGAGACGGGACGGGCGCTCCCGCCGAGTTGAACTTGACGATGGAGCGAGTCGGCGCCGTGTTTGGCGGGCGCCCGGTGGGTGTATTCTTTTTGGCCGACAGCTCGCTGGCGAGGCAAGTCGCGCTCAGGAGTTCGCAAGTGAGTGCCCTGGCGCCCGCGTAGGGTGGCAGCTTGATGAAGTTTTTTTTTGGGATCATGACTGGAGAGGCCGGGAAGCCCGGCTCTGGAAAACGGGAAAGGGCGGTGGCAGCCTGAATGGCGAAGGTAAGAATTTACGAACTGGCCAAGAAGCTGGGATACGACAATAAGGTGTTTGTCGGGGAGTTGAAAAAAGAGGGAATCGAGGTCAAGAGCTACATGAGCACGGTCGACGAAGAGACGGCCGAACTCATCATGACGCTCTTCTCCCAACAGGTTCCCGCCAAGGAGAAGCCCAAGGCCAAGGCTGCGCCCAAGAAAAAAGACGAGCCCCCCAAGGCAAAAAAGACAGAAAAAAAAGTACCGGCCGAAAAAAAGGCGCCAGCGAAGAAAAGAGCCGCGCCCGTCAAGGCCAAAGAGAAGAAGACCCCGCCTCCCAAGGAGGAAGCCGCTCTCGCCGAGGCGGCTCCGGCAGCCAAAGCCCCGGAAGCCAAGGCTCCTGAGAAGGAAGCCGAGCCCGTAGCCCCTGCCGAGGAGGAGTCTCCCGGTCCCGCGAGGAAGGTTCGCATTCCCGAAGCCATCACCGTCAAGGAGCTGGCCGACAAGCTTAGCCTCAAGGCCACCGAGGTCATCAAGGAGTTGATGAAGCTGGGCCAAATGACGACGATCAATCAGATGATCGACTCGGACACCGCCGAGATCGTTTGCGGCGTGTTCGGCTTCGAAATAGAAGTCGCCAAGGATACCTACGAAGAGATTCCCGAAGAAGACATCGATAAGCCCGAGGATCTCGCTCCCCGCGCTCCGGTGATTACGGTGATGGGCCACGTCGATCACGGGAAAACCAGACTTCTCGACGCCATCCGGAACGCGAATGTCATGGACAGCGAAGCGGGCGGCATCACCCAGCACATCGGCGCCTACC